>JAYRKO010000389.1:0-3367 GCA_041905745.1 Tagaea sp.
CGATCAACGGGTCCGGCCAAGCGTCTTGCGCAGGCGGTGGCCGTTTGCCTACTCTTTGGGCGGATCGCTGCGAAACGGACGCCGGATCAAGGGTTTGCGGTGTCCATGCGGCTGGAACGGCGGTTGCACTGCCGGGTCCGACGCCGCAAACGCCGCAAGGGGAGCCGGATGAACAGAGACAAGTTGATCGTCTACGGGACGCCGGTCGCCACGGTCGTGGGCATGTTCCTGCTGTGGGAGATCGCCTGCGCGGGCTTCAACATCCCGGTCTTCATCCTGCCGCGGCCGAGCGTGATCTTCGACACGATGATCCAGCGCTGGGGGCCGATCTGGTCAAACGCGCTGTTCACGCTGTCCACCACGCTGGGCGGCTTCGCGCTTGCGGTGGTGGTCGGGCTTTTCACGGGGCTCGCCATCGGCGCCTCGCGCGTCGTCTATGCGGGCGTCTATCCGGTGCTTATCGGGTTCAACTCGATCCCCAAGGTCGCGGTCGTGCCGGTCCTGGTGATCTGGTTCGGCATCGGCGCGGTGCCGGCCGTGCTCACCGCCTTCATGATCGCCTTCCTGCCCATCGCGGTGAACGTCGCCACCGGCCTTGCGACGATCGAACCTGAAATGCGCGACGTGCTGCGCTCGCTGGGTGCCCGCAAGACGCAGATCCTGTGGAAGGTCGGCATCCCGCGTTCGCTGCCCTATTTCTTCGCCTCGCTGAAGGTCGCGATCACGCTCGCGTTCGTGGGCTCGGTCGTGGCCGAGACGGTCGCCTCGAACGAGGGCATCGGCTACCTGATGATCGCGGCGTCCTCGCGCTTCGACGTGCCGCTCGTCTTCGCGGGCCTTCTCGTCATCGCGCTGATGGGCGTGGTCATGTACGGCATCACGGTCGCGATGGAGAGCCACTTCACCGGCTGGGCGACGCGCGGGCAGGTCTGAGGCGCGCGCTTGCGCCAATCGGGCGATTCGTCGTAAGCGCGGGTGGCGCATTCGCGCCAATCCCACGAAAACGAGGTTCGCCCACCATGTCGATCAAGCGCATCAAGGCCGGTCCCCGCATGAGCCAGGCCGTCGTCCACGGCTCGACCGTCTACACGGCCGGCCAGGTCGCCGCCGATCCGGTTCCCGACGTCAAGAAGCAGACGCAGCAGATCCTCGACCAGATCGACGCGCTGCTGAAGGAAGCGGGCACCGACAAGACGAAGCTCGTCGCCGCCAACATCTGGCTGTCCGACGTGCGCACGTTCCAGGACATGAACGCGGTGTGGGACGCGTGGGTTTCGCCGGGCAACACGCCCGCGCGCGCCACGGTCGAGGCGAAGCTCGCCGGGCCGCAGTTCCTCGTCGAAATCGCCGTCGTCGCGGCGGTCTGATCCGCCGCCGGGGCGCCTCGCCTCAGGGCCGGGTGCCCCGGAAGGACGGGAAATCGACGGCGCCGATCGCCGCACACGGCGCGCCGGTTTCGTCGGCGAGCGGCAGCAGCACCTGCTCGCAGATCCGGTAGTCATCGTAGAAACGGAAATTCGTCGAGCCGAAATCGTACTGCGGCGCGCGCTCGTGGATCAGGTTCTCGAGCAGGCGCGCGGTGTTCGAACGGCCGAAATGCGGGATCTCGGCGTCGTCGCAGTGCCTGCCCGTGAAATCGCGCCCGTACGCCTCGACCAAATAGGTGCCCTGCACGCGAACCTCGCACGTCTCGCGCCGGTCGGACGTGCCGATCAGGAACAGGCGCGGCCACACCGACGGATCGAGATCGACCGGATCGAATGCGCGGCGCCTAGGCATGGCGCCGTCGCCGCCGCCCAGACGCTGCCAATAGGCGTACAGCGCCGCGAGCGCGGGATGGCGGATGCACGTGGCGATCTCCCGTCGCGGCAGCAGGGAATGGACGAAGGCTAGCATCGCGCAAAGCTAGCGCGCGGCCGGCACTTCCGCCTTGACGTGGGTCAAATGCCGTCCGGCCGCCGTTTGCGCCCGGATTTCAAGCAGTTGTGCGGCAACGGAAATCGCGATGGCGTGCGGATGCTTGTCGCCTGCGGCGCTTGCGCCGATCGGGCAGACGAGCCGGTCGGCGGAAATGCCCTTGGCCGCCAGCCGCGCCTCGAAGCGCGCGCGCTTGCTGGCCGAGCCGATCAGCCCGACATAGGCGAGATCGGCGCGTCGCAGCAGCCGCTCGATCAGTGTCAGGTCGAGATCGTGGCTGTGAGTCATCACCAGCGCCATGGCGCCCGCCGGCACGTCGGCGACGGCATCCTCGGCGTGCGGTTCGTGCTGCGCGCGGGCGTTCGCGGGCAGGGCGGCGGGAAGTTCGGCCGCGCGCGGATCGACCAGCACGACGCGCGCCGGCAGGCCCGCCAGATGGTGGACCAGCGCCTTGCCCACATGGCCCGCGCCGAAGATCCATACGTGCCACGGCACGGCGCGGAATGGCTCGACCAGCAGCGCGACGGCCCCGCCGCAGCACTGGCCCAGCGCAGGGCCCAGCGCGAAACGCTCCAGACGCGGTGCCGTGTCGCCCGCCGCGATCATCGCGCGTGCGATTTCGACGGCCTTGAGTTCCAGGTGTCCGCCGCCGATCGATCCGGTGAGACCCGTCTCGCGCACCAGCATCTTCGTGCCGCTCTCGCGCGGTGTGGAGCCTTCGCACGAAACGAGCGTGACGAGCGCGCAGGGATCGCCGCGTTCGCGGCAGCCCTGAAGGGCCGCCAGCCAGTCATCGCTTTCGGGAAAGCCGTTCATCGCGCCGCCTCGATCGCCATCAGCACGCGCTCGGGCGTGGCCGGCGCGTCGAGATGTGCGGCCGGCGCCACGGCGGCCGCGGCATCCTGCAGGGCAAGGAATGCGGCCGTCGCCAGCATCAGCGGCGGCTCGCCCACGGCCTTCGAGCGGTGGATCGAATCCTCGCGGTTCTCGCCGCCCGCCCACAGCCGCGCGCGGAATTCGCGCGGCAGGTCGCGCGCCACGGGGATCTTGTAGGTGGAGGGGGCGTGCGTCGTAAGCCGGCCGCGCGCGTCGAAGACGATCTCCTCGCTCGTCAGCCAGCCCAGCCCCTGCACGAACGCGCCTTCGACCTGCCCCAGATCGATGGCCGGGTTGAGCGAACGACCGGCTTCGTGCAGCAACTCGGCCCGGTCGAGGACGTATTCGCCCGTCAGCGTGTCGATGATCGCTTCGACGTACGCCGCACCGTAGGCGAAATAGTAGTAGGGCCGGCCCCACGCGCGCGCGCGATCGAAATGGATCTTCGGCGTGCGGTAGAAGCCGGTCGCGGAAAGCTGGACGCGCGCGTTGTAGGCGCGCTGCACCGCCTCGCGGAACGTCAGGCGCTCGGCGCCCGCGCGCACTTCCCCGTCGCCGAACGAAATTTCCGACG
>JAYRKO010000390.1:0-3363 GCA_041905745.1 Tagaea sp.
GCAGTCGATGTTTCCTGAATTCGAACGGCTGCCCGAGAAAGCACGCCGGCACAAGAACTATACGCCAAATCAACAAACAACAAGGGGAGTTCAACCGAATGAGCGCCAATTCAGCCTCAATGGGCGGTGTCGCACCGATGACGCCCGAAGAGAAGAAGGTCATCCTGGCCTCGTCGCTGGGAACCGTCTTCGAGTGGTACGATTTCTATCTTTACGGCTCGCTGGCGGCGCTCATCGGCGCGCAGTTCTTCAGCGCGTTCCCCGAAGCCTCGCGCAACGTCTTCGCGCTGCTCGCCTTTGCCGCCGGCTTCCTCGTGCGTCCGTTCGGCGCGCTGGTGTTCGGCCGCCTCGGCGACATGGTGGGCCGGAAGTACACCTTCCTCGTGACGATCGTCATCATGGGCTCGTCGACCTTCCTCGTCGGCTGCCTTCCCAACTACAACTCGATCGGCGTCCTGGCGCCCGTCATCCTGATCGCGCTGCGCATGCTCCAGGGTCTGGCGCTGGGCGGCGAGTACGGCGGCGCGGCGGTGTACGTGGCCGAGCACGCCCCGCACGGGCGTCGCGGCTTCTACACGAGCTGGATCCAGACGACGGCGACCCTCGGGCTGCTGCTGTCGCTCATCGTGATCCTCGCGGTGCGCCTCAACATCGGCGAGAAGGACTTCGCCGACTGGGGCTGGCGCATTCCGTTCCTGGTGTCGATCTTCCTGCTCGGCATCTCGGTCTGGATCCGGATGCAGATGGAAGAAAGCCCGGCGTTCCGGAAGATGAAGGAAGAGGGCACGCACTCCAAGGCGCCGCTCTCGGAAGCCTTCGGCCAGTGGAAGAACGCGAAGATCGCGCTGCTCGCCCTGCTCGGCCTCGTCGCCGGTCAGGCGGTGGTCTGGTACACGGGCCAGTTCTACGCGCTGTTCTTCCTGCAGGCGATCCTCAAGATCGACCTGTTCACCGCGAACGTGCTGATCGCCTGGTCGCTGATCTTCGGTACGGGCGGCTTCATCGTGTTCGGGTCCCTGTCGGACAAGATCGGCCGCAAGCCGGTCATCCTGGCGGGCTGCCTGATCGCGGCGGTGACGTACTTCCCGCTGTTCACCGCCCTGACCGAGACCGCCGATCCGGCGCTGGCTGCCGCGCAGAAGAGCGCGCCCGTCGTCGTCGTCGCTGACCCGGCGGACTGCTCGTTCCAGTTCAACCCGGTCGGCACGGCGAAGTTCACGAACTCGTGCGACAACGCCAAGTCGTTCCTGGCGCGCAACTCGGTCGCCTACAAGACCGAGAACGCGCCGGCGGGCACGAATGCCGTGATCAAGGTCGGTTCGGTCGAGATCCCGTCCTACGACGCCGAGAAGCTCGGCGCCGCGGCGGGTGCGGCCGCAACGGCGTTCAATACGGCGGCCACGGCGGCGATCTACGCGGCCGGTTACCCGAAGGCGAACGACCCGGACCGCGTCAAGGTCTCGGGCGTGTTCGACATCTTCCGGGCCCAGCCGTTCAAGGTCGTGATCATCCTGACGATCATGGTCATCTACGTGACCATGGTGTACGGCCCGATCGCGGCGGCGCTCGTCGAACTGTTCCCGACGCGCATCCGCTACACCTCGATGTCGCTGCCCTACCACATCGGCAACGGCTGGTTCGGCGGCCTGCTGCCGGCCACGTCGTTCGCGATGGTCGCGCAGACGGGCGACATCTACTACGGCCTCTGGTACCCGATCGTGGTTGCGCTCGGCACCTTCGTCATCGGCCTGCTGTTCGTGCCGGAAACGAAAGACCGCGACATCTACACCTACGAAGGCCAGCGCTAAGGCCCTCGACGTTTGCCCGGCCGGTTTCGGCCGGCCGGGCCGGGTAGTCTCCACCGGCGTGGACCTACCCTAAACTCGGGCTCCGCCTTCGGGCGGAGCCCGCTTTTTTTGGGGCACTGGTCGGCGCGGTTGCCCCCCACCGCCGCATTGCCTATGTTCGGTCCCGGACGGGGCTGCGGGGTGCGTCAGGCACGCATGTTCCCCGGGGCGATAATAACTCCATGGGAGCTGTCCCTATCGGTGCCCTGGCATCGACATACGGCGCCCACCTGCTGTTAGCGGGCCACGGAGGAAAGCTACGCCAACGGCCACTGCGGCTCCGTCCACTTCTCTCGCGCGCCGGCCGACCGGCTTTCCCCGAAAAACGGTCCCGACCGACTTGAAAACCGGCACCCCATCCGAAGAAGCACTCGACGAAGCCAAGGCCGAACTTCGCGCCGTGGCGCGCGAGCGGCGCGACCATTTCCATGCCCGCGAAGGGGCCGCCGCTGCGCGCGCCGTGCGCGACAGATTTCTCGCGCGCGTACCGCTCGCCTCGGGCGCGACCGTCACCGGCTATTTTCCGTTCGGCACCGAGTTCGACCCGCTGCCGCTGCTCGAAGCGCTCGATGCGCGCGGCCATCCGCTGGGGCTTCCGGTCGTGCTGCGGCGCGCCGCGCCGCTCGCGTTCCGCCTGTGGAAACCGGGCGACGCGATGGTCGCGCACAAGTTCGGCATGAACGAGCCGCTGCCCACGCAGCCGCAGGTCGATCCCGACGTGCTGCTCGTGCCGCTGCTGTGCTTCGATGTCGCCGGCCACCGCGTGGGCTACGGCGGCGGCTTCTACGACCGCACGATCGCGCAGCTGCGCGCGCGACGGAAGATCCGCGCGGTCGGCGTCGCCTATTCGGTGCAGCGCTTCGAGCGCGTGCCCGCGGGTCCGCACGATCAGGCGCTCGACTGGATCGTGACGGAGAAGGAGGCGATCGACGTGCGTGAAGAAGGGCGCCATCACGGCTGGCGCGCGTGGTGGCCATGGTGAAGCTGCTGTTCCTGGGCGATATCGTCGGCCGCGCGGGGCGCGAAGCCGTGCATCGCCATCTGCCGGCGCTTCGCAAGTCGCTCGGCCTCGATTTCGTCGTCGCCAACGGCGAGAACGCGGCCGCCGGCTTCGGCATCACCGACAAGATCGCGGCCGAACTCTACGCCTCGGGCATCGATTGCATCACGACGGGCAACCATGTCTGGGACCAGCGCGAGCTGATGCTGACGATCGACCGCGATCCCAAGCTGCTGCGCCCGCTCAACTTCCCCAAGGCCACGCCCGGCAAGGGCAGCGGCGTCTACCGGCTTTCGAGCGGGCGCACGATCCTCGTCGCCAACGTGATGACGCGCCT
Source organism: Tagaea sp. (assembly GCA_041905745.1). Taxonomy (GTDB): domain Bacteria; phylum Pseudomonadota; class Alphaproteobacteria; order CACIAM-22H2; family CACIAM-22H2; genus Tagaea. Next base: position 3,185 of record JAYRKO010000390.1, read on the forward strand.
GTTCATGGATCCGCTCGACGATCCGTTCGCGGGCGTGGAGGCGCTGCTGGCCCAGCACCGGATCGGTCCGGGGGGCCACGCCGCGATCCTTCTCGACGTGCATGGCGAGGCGACGAGCGAGAAATACGCGCTCGGCCATTTCTGCGACGGGCGCGCCTCGCTCGTCGTGGGTTCGCACA
>JAYRKO010000391.1:0-3358 GCA_041905745.1 Tagaea sp.
GCGCTGATCTTGACGATGGCCTGCTGGCCGTCGTGGACGAAGGCGATGTCGCTGGGGCGGATGCGCGCTTCGACCAGCAGTTCGTCCTCGCTGGGCACGATCTCCATGATCGTGCTGCCCGGCTCCAGCACGCCGCCGATGGTGCGCTGGCCGATCTGCTTGACCGTGCCGGCCGTGGGCGCGCGGACGTCGCGCCGGGCGACGCGGTCGGCCATCGAACGGAGGATCTCGGCCGTCGCGGCCAGTTCGGAGTTGCGCTGGGCGAGCTCGACCGAGGCTTCGCGCATGTAGGCGCGCTCGCGCTCGGCGAGCTTGGCCTCAATCTCGGCGATGGCCGCGCGAGAACCGGGGATCGCGAGGCGGGCCGCGCGCAGCTGGCCGTCGATCTCGTTCGACTGGCGCTGCAGGCGGATGAGGTCGAGCTGCGAGCGGTAGCCGCGCTCGGCCACTTCGCGCACGATCTCGAGTTCGCGGTTGGAAAGCTCGTAGCTGCGCGAGAGCCAGTTTTCGCGGTCCTGGAACGTGCGCAGTTCCTGCTGGCGCTGGGCGAGCTGGCGCTGCAGGCCCTCGCGCGCGGATTCGAGCTCGAAGCGGCGGTTCTGGAACAGGCCGCGCTCGGCCTCGACGAAGGCCTTGCCGTCGAGCAGCACCTGATCGGCGAATTCGGGCGCGGGCGCGCCGGAAATCTCCGCCTTGAGGCGCGAGACGGAAGCCGAGAGCGCCAGGTAGCGCTGCCGGTTCTGCTGGAATTCGGCCGCGAAGGCGACGTCGTCGATGCGCGCGACGAGCTGGCCCTCGTTCACCCGGTCGCCCTCGCTGACGAGCAATTGGGTAAGGATGCCGCCTTCGAGGTTCTGCACGCGCTGGACCTGCAGCGAGGGCACGACCTTGCCCATGCCCGAGGCGTAGGTGTCGACCTTGCCGAGGCTCGCCCACACGATCGCGGCAGACAGGAACGCGGCGACAAGAACGAAGAACAGTGCGCCCCACGCGGGTGGTGCGATCAGCGCGCCGGCAAGGCGGTCGGGGACGGCGGGTTGGCGGGCGAGGGCGGGTGTCTCGGCCATCACTGCACCCGTTCGACGCTGCGCCCGGTACCCGGGCCGCCGGCCGGGCGGCGGCGGGCGAGCGCTTCGAGAACCTTCTCGCGCGGCCCGTCCGCGATGATGCGGCCGCGATCGACGACGATGAGACGCGTGACGAGCGTCAGCAGCGAGGGCCGGTGCGCGACGAGGACGAGGGTGCGGCCCTCGAGCATCTCCTCGAGGCGGATCTTCATCGCCTGCTCGGACCCCTGGTCCATGGCGCTGGTGGGTTCGTCCATCGCCAGGATCCGGGGCCGCACGAGCACCGCGCGCGCGAGCGCGATCGCCTGCCGCTGGCCGCCGGAAAGCCGTTCACCGCGTTCGCCCACGGCCCAGTCGTAGCCTTCGGGATGCTGGCGCACGAATTCGTCGACGCCCGCGAGCTGTGCGGCTTCCAGTACGTCGCGATCCTCGGCGTAGGGGACGCCGACGGAGATGTTGTCGCGCACGGAGCCGGCGAACAGGATCACGTCCTGCGGCACCGCGCCGACATGCTTGCGCAGGTCGTCGGGGTCGAGCTGGCGGATATCGGCGCCGCCGATCAGGATCTGGCCTTCCTTGGCGCGGTAGAGGCCCAGCAGCAGCTTCAGGATCGAGCTTTTGCCCGAGCCGACGGGCCCCACGATGCCCACGCGCTCGCCTGCGCGGATCGCGAAGCTGACGTTGCGCAGGACCTCGTTGCCCTGCCCGGGATAGGCGAAGGAGACGTTGCGGAATTCGATCTCGCCGGTCAGGTCCTCGCGCGCGAGATAGCGCCGGCGCGCGTCGCCTTCCTTGGGCAGCTTCATGATGCCGTCGAGCGTTTCGAGCGACGCCTGGCTCTGCTTGAGGCGCGTGAGGATACCGGCGATCTGCCCGAGCGGGGCCATCGCGCGCCCGGCGAGCATCGAGCAGGCGATGAGCGCGCCGGTCGTGAGCGAATTCTCGCTGAACAGGTAGACGCCGTGGACGATGATGAACATCGTCACGAGGTTCTGGGCGAGCATCGAGAAATTGATCGCGAGCGAGGAGAAGACCTTCGACTTGACCGCAGCGCCCGCCGACGCCTCGACCGAGGCTTCCCAGCGGTTCTGCATCCGCTCGCCGGCACCCACGGCCTTGATCGTCTCCAACCCGGCGACCGTCTCGACCAGCACGGCGTGGCGGATGGCGCCCAGCGCCATCGCGTGCTTGACCACGCGTTCGAGCGGGATCTGGATCGCGAGGCCCACGATCAGCACCAGCGGGATCGCCACGAGGGGCGTCAGCACCAGCCAACCGCCGATGAACCAGATGCCGGCGAGGAACATCACGACGAAGGGCAGGTCGACCAGCGTCGTGACGGTGGCCGACGAGAAGAACTCGCGCAGCGTCTCGAATTCGCGAAGATTGTTGGCGAAGCCGCCGGCCGAGGGCGGTCGGCTCTCGAGGCGGATGCGGATCACCTGGTCGAAGATGCGCGAGGCGAGGAGCGCGTCGACGCGCTTGCCCGCGTAGTCGACGAAATAGCCGCGCAGCATGCGCGTCGAAAAATCGAAGCCGTAGACGAGGAGGATGCCGGTCGAGATGACCCACAGCGTCTCGAACGCCGAGTTCGGCACGACGCGGTCGTAGATCGTCATCGAATAGAGCGGGGCGATCATCGCGAAGACGTTGATCAGCACCGAGCCGAGGACGACATGGATATAGGCCGGCCAGGCGAGGAACAGGGCCTGCCAGAACCAGCGCTTGCCCTTGGGCTTCTCGCCTTCGTCGGCGGGGTCGGGGCGCTCGGGCTCGCGGCGCGGCTGCACGAAGATCGCGGCACCGGCATAGATCGCGTTGAGCTCGACCATGTCGAGCCATTCGCTGCGGCCGGTGGCCGGGGCGAGCACGCGCAGGGATTCCTCGCGCGCTTCGGTCGCGATGGCGAACTCGCCGCCCTTCAGCATCAGCACGACGGGCATCGGCTGGCGGGGGACGGCCTCGACCATGATCGTGCGCGCTTCGGCTTCGAGGCCGAGCTTGGCGCAGGCTTCCACGAAGGTTCCCGGCGTCTCCGGGGCGGCGGGCAGCTTCGCGGCCGCCTCGGCAAGATCGAAGTGGCGGACCATGTGGGCGAAGCATTGCGCCAGCGTGCCGCGCGGCGGATCGATCGCCGGCTGGCTGCCGATGGACGGCGGTATCTGGCTGGCACTGGCAGGCAACGCGCACACTCCCGGACCCGGCGAGGCTGCCCGGCAGCCCCACGTCTCCACTGTGGATAACTAGGCCAGTAAAGTTAAAGGTTCCCTAAAATTTGTCGTATATACAAA
>JAYRKO010000392.1:0-3353 GCA_041905745.1 Tagaea sp.
AACGCGCTCGACCCGACCGGGAAATGGACCGAGAGGCCTTTTGTTTCGAGCAGCGGCTTCATGGCGCCATCGACGCGAGACCGGTTTCGTCGGCCCGCCAGCAGCGCACCTTGCGGCCGTCCGCCGACGTCTCGAGCGGCGGCGTCTCGACGCGGCAGCGTTCGACCGCGTCGGGGCAGCGGGGGTTGAAGCGGCAGCCTGCCGGGAAGCGGGTCGCGGGCGGCGTCGTGCCGGCAATCTGGTTGAGGCGCGCCGCCTTCTCGCGCACGCGCGGAATCGCCTTCAGCAACAGGCGCGAATAGGGGTGGCGCGGTGCCGCGTAGAGCGAACGGACCGGCGCTTCCTCCATCACCATGCCGGCGTACATCACGACCACGCGGTCGGCCATGCCTGCAACCACGCCCAGATCGTGGGTGATGAGAAGGATGCCCATGCCGCTGTCGTCGCGCAGCCGGCGCATGAGCTGGAGGATCTGCGCCTGGATCGTGACGTCGAGCGCGGTCGTCGGCTCGTCGGCGATCAGCACCTTCGGCCGGCAGGCCATCGCCATCGCGATCATGACGCGCTGGCGCATGCCGCCGGAAAGCTGGTGCGGGTAGTCGTCGACCCGTATCTCGGGCGCCGGGATGCCGACGGCGCGCATCAGCTCGATGGCGCGCGTGCGGGCGTCTTTCCGCGACAGGCCCAGATGCGCTTCCAGCGTTTCGCCGATCTGGAAACCGGCTCGGAACAGCGGGTTGAGGCTCGTCATCGGTTCCTGGAAGATCATGGCGATTTCGGCGCCTCGGACGCGCAGCATGTCGCGCTCCGACAATGCGGAAAGATCGCGTCCGTCGAGGCGAACCGAACCGCCGTCGATCCGCGCGACCGGCGGCAGCAGGCGCATTCCGGCAAGCGCCGTCACCGATTTGCCCGATCCGCTTTCGCCCACGAGGCCGACGATCTCGCCCGGCGCGATCGGGAAGCCGACGGATTCGAGAACGCGCGTGCGTGCCGGCCGGCCGGGGAACGACACGCTGAGATCGGCGAATTCCAGCACCGGCGTCATCGTTCGCGGATCCGCGGATCGAGGATGTCGCGCAGGCCATCGCCCAGCAGGTTGAACCCGACGATGGTGAGTCCCAAGGCGGCACCGGCGGCAAGCGACAAATGCGGGTCGGTCCGCAGCGCGGTGAGGCCGTCGCGGATCATGCCGCCCCAGCTCGGCAGCGGCTCCTGCACGCCGAGGCCGAGGAACGAAAGCGTCGCCTCGGCCATCACGATGAAGCCGACGCCGACGGAGGCGCGCACGATGAGGGCGGGCACAATGTTCGGCAGGCAGTGACGCAGGAGGATGCGCGCGGGCGAGGTGCCACAGACGACGGCTGCATCGACGTAGAGCTCGCCCTTCAGCGACAGCACCAGTGCCCGCACGATGCGCGCGATGCCCGGCCAGCTGACGACCGAGAGCGCGATGATGACGGTCAGGATGCCGGGGCCGAGCATGGCGGCGACGAGGATCGCCACGATCAGCTCGGGAAACGCGAACGTGATGTCGGCCGTGCGCATAACGACGGAATCGATCCAGCCGCCGCGCCACGCGGCGGCCATGCCGGCCGTCGTGCCGACGACGAGCGCCACCGCAAGGACCGAGAGCGCTATGGTCAGAGACACGCGCGCGCCGACGATCAGGCGCGAGAGGACGTCGCGGCCCAGGGCATCGGTGCCGAGCGCGAAATCCTCGCCCGGCGGTTCCCAGACGAACAGCATGTTCGTGCGGGCATAGTCCGCCGGCGCCAGCCAAGGCGACAGAAGTGCGACCGAAACCGCGACGAGGACGATCGCGGCGCCGAGCACGGCTGACCGGTTCGCGGCGAAGCGCCGGAGAAAATCAGCGAAGGCTGAGGAATCCGCGATGGCTTCGGCGGCACTTGTCGGTGTCATCGCGCGATCCGGATGCGGGGGTCGACGAGGCCGTAGAGCACGTCCACGGCGAAGTTGATCGTCGCGTAGAAGAAGGTGAACAGCATCACGATCGCCATCGTGACGGGATAGTCGCGTGCGAAGATCGAATCGATCGCGATGCGCCCGAGACCGGGGATGTTGAAGACGGTCTCGATCACGACCGTTCCGGTGATGAGCCCGCCGAAGATGACGCCGCACACCGTCAGGATCGGGACGAGAACGTTGCGCAGGCCATGCCGCCACACGACGAGCCGTTCGGACAGGCCCTTGGCCCGCGCCGTGCGGACATAGTCCTGCTGGAGGACTTCAAGCATGAACGTGCGCGCGAGTCGCGCGAGATAGGCGGCCGCCGGAATTGCGAGCAGTGCCACAGGAAGGATCGCGTGCCGCCAGCTGGTCCAGCCGGCGACCGGCACCCAGCCGAGCTTCAGCGCGAAGATCCACACGAAGAACGCCGCCAGCGCGAAATTCGGGATCGAGAGGCCGGCGACGAGCACGAGAATGATGCCCGTATCGGCCAGCGTGTTTCGCCGCAGTGCCGCGACGATGCCGAGCGCGATCCCGATCGGGAGGGCGATGACCAGCGCCGAGGCCGCGAGCGTCGGGCTGATCCACAGCGCATCCTTGATCACCTGTGTGACCGGAACGCTGGGGTAGCGGAAGGAGAGTCCCAGGTCGCCCTGCGCGAGTTTGGTGACGTAATCCGCGAACTGGACCGGTATCGGCCGGTCCAGTCCGTACTCGCGACGCAGCTTGCGTTCCAGTTCGACGTTGCCGCCCTGATCGCCGAGCATCACCGTGATCGGGTCGCCGGGGACGAACTGGTTCGCCGCGAACGTGAGCACGATCGCGGCGACCAGAACCGGCAGAAGACCCATCAGGCGACGGACGATGTAGGCGGACATCGCGCTGGTGCGCTCCTCAGTTGATCGTGACCTTGTCGTAGGGAAGCATGCGCATCGGCGCCAGCGTCACGCCCTTAACGTTGGGCTTCACGACCGCGACGTTGGTGCGCACGAAGATGCCGCACGTGCCCCAGTCGTCCAGCAGGGCGTCTTCCGCCTGATGGTAGAGCTTGTAGCGCGCGTCGTTGTCCGGCGTGATCTGCGCCTTGTCGATCAGCTCGTCGAACTTCGCGCCCGAATAGCGCGCGCGGTTGAACGGGCTCTTCGAGTGCCAGACCTGCGAGAGGTAGTAGAGCGCGTCCGGGTAGTCGGCCGTCCAGCCCCACGAGAAGAACGGTGTCTCGCCTGCGTTGAGGGATCGCAGGAAGGTCGCGCGTTCCTGGATGTCGAGATCGACCGTCACGCCGAGCACCTGCTTCCACTGGTCGGCGTAGTAGGCGATCTCGTTGCGGAAGGGCGCGAGGTTCGCGATCTTCAGCGGCGGCATGCCCTTGCCGTCGGCGT
>JAYRKO010000393.1:0-3348 GCA_041905745.1 Tagaea sp.
TGCGCCTGCGTCAGGTTCGTCAGCCGCGCGCGATGCGTGGCCGCCGTGCGCTGGCGGGATTCGGGGCCGAGGATCTGGATCTCGGCCGCCGCGGTCGACGGGCCGGCGATGCGCGCGGCATCCTCGGCCGCCTTGCGGGCCTGGGTGCGCTGGTTGAACGCGCCGACCTGGATCGCCCATTCGGCGGGTGCGGGCTTGTGGATCGCCTGGCCGACTTCGCGTGGGCCGGTTGCCTTGGCGTTGCGGGTTTCCTTCGCGGGCTTGGCCTTGGCGGCCGTCTGCTGCTTGGCCGGGGCGGCGGCCGGGGCCGCCGCGGTGCGAAGTGCGGGCAGGTCGGGCGAGCGGGCGAAGCCCGCGTCGAGCAGCTTGCCCATGTACTGGTCGCGTTCGGACGGGTTCGGCCCGCCGATGACCGCACCCACGATGCGCCGTCCGTCGCGCATGGCCGAGGCGACGAGGTTGAAGCCCGACGCGTTGACGAAGCCGGTCTTGATGCCGTCCGCGCCCTCGTACCAGCGCATCAGGCGGTTGTGGTTGGCGAAGGTGCGGCCCTCGTAGACGAACTCGGCCGTCGAGAAATAGTGGTAGTGGTGCGGGAAGCGGCGGATGAGTTCGCGGCCCAGCGTGGCCATGTCGCGCGCGGTCGTGATCTGCGCGCTGTTGGGCAGGCCCGAGGCGTTCATGAACACGGTCTGGCCCATGCCGATCTGGCGCGCGCGGCGCGTCATCGTCTCGGCGAATTTCGGCTCGCTGCCGCCCAGCCCCTCGGCCGCGACGACGGCCGCGTCGTTGGCCGAGCGCGTGACGAGACCTAGGATCACATCGCGCACGCGGATGCGGTCGCCTTCTTCGAGGCCGAGCTTGGTCGGCGACTGGCCGGCGGCATGCGCGCTGACGTTCCAGCGCGTCTCGAGCGTGATCTGCTTCTGGTCCAGCGCCTCGAAGATGAGATAGAGCGTCATCATCTTCGTGAGCGAGGCGGGGTGGCGGCGCTCGTCCGCACCCTGTTCGCTCAGCACCTTGCCGGTCTCGAAGTCGACGACGATCGAGGCATAGCGGGCGTGGGCGGGCGTGACGAGGGCGGTTGCAAGGTTTGCGGCGATGGCGAGGCCGATCGCGGCGAAGGTCCGGAAGAACAAGGGGGCACTGGTCGTTCGGAGAAGCGAAGTCACGATCGGGCTGTCCCTTATTTCGAAATGTTTCAGCGAATCGAGAGTAAACGACCGCGATTCCCCGTGTCCAGAAAAAATGGCGATTCCATGATATTAGGATGGGGAGTTCGACTCGAATCGAGGCGTTCCGGCGTGCGCATTTTCACAATCCTTTCCGTCCTCTTGGTCGGCACCCTTGCGGGGTGCGCGAACGTCGCGCATGTCGACACGCCCATTGCCGGCCGTCTCGCCTGGTTCGCCTTCCTCGGCGGCGACGACATCCGCCGGCAATGCCGCCCGGGCGAGCCGGCGCGCTACCGCTTCGTCTACAACGCCGTGTTCGACGAACAAGTCCGTGCCTACGACCTGACGCGCTCGGATTACGGCGCGACGCTCGTGGCCCGCGTTCCGCCGGCCGGTGCGTCGCTCATCAAGCTCGAAGGCTTCCGCGACGGCGAGACGCCGCGCGATCGCGTCGTCTCCACCATCGACGTCGAGGCCTATCGCGCGATCACGCGCCAGCTCGAGGCCGACGGTTTCGGCGGGCCGACGCCGACCGGCCGGAATTTCCCGTCTTGGGATTTCTACTGGATGGTCAGCGCCTGCGCGGAGGGCCGCTTCCATATCTACGCCTGGCGCAACAACACGCCGGAATTCGCGGCGCTCAAATTTCCGGCGCTGCTGTTGGCGCAGGACAAGACAGGTGCACCGGTCAATCCGGTCCGTCCGAACACCTATGCGGACTACAACGACCGGAAGCGGAACGGGATGCCAGATCTCAATTTCGACGTCCGCCTGACCCCGGACGGCTTGGAGAATAGCCTCCGTCTGTTTTAAATTTATTTATTTAATTTCATATGCTTGGTGGGTTTTGTGCAATGCAATTGCTGCGGCGCACAAAAACCCCTTGACCGGCCGGCACCGGCTCCCATATCTTGCCCATGTTGCGTTGCAGCATTCCACCGCCGGAGACGGGTGCAGACATGGGCAAAGCGAAGGACAAGGCGAAAGGGACGAAGCCTGCGGCTGCAAAGCCGGCACCGGCCGTCGTTCCGCCCGCCAAGACCGTCGCCAAGCCGGCCGTCGTCGCCGCCAACACGCCGACCAAGACTGCGGCCCCGAACCCGGCGCCGACCACCAAGACCCCAACCCTGACGGCGATCCCCGCGATCGCCTTCCCGATCGTGAAAGGATCCATCATGAACGAGCAGTTCCAGCAGTTCGCCCAGCTCTTCTCGCCCAAGTCGTTCGACCAGTTCTTCGGCCAGGCCAAGGAACAGGCCGACAAGGCCCAGGTGCAGGGCACGAAGGCCCTCGAAGACATCGCGAAGTTCTCGAAGGAGAACCTCGACGCCGTCGTCAGCGCCTCGACCGTGTACGCCAAGGGCTTCGAGACCGTCGGCAAGGCTTTCTACGCGCTCTCGCAGGAGACCGTCGAGGCTTCGGCCGCCGTCGCCAAGGCGCTCCTCGGCGTCAAGACGCTGAAGGAAGCCGTCGACCTCCAGACGGACTTCGCCAAGACGACGTTCGACAAGTTCGTCGCCGAAGGCACGAAGCTCTCGGAGATCTCGATCAAGGTCGCCAACGAGGCGCTCGAGCCGATCAACGCGCGCGTCAATGTCGCCGTCGAGAAGTTCCTGAAGCCCGCCGTCGCCGCCTGAGCCGGATCCGCGCGTTCGCGCGCGGAACCGAATCGGATCGTCGCAAGGCCCGGTCCCCGAAAGGGGGCCGGGCCTTCGCATTTGCGGGATGATTTCCGTTGCCGGACAAGGCCTTCCGGCCGCGGCCGCCCGGCCCCTTTATTCGGCCGCGGCGGATGCCATATCATGTCTGACAGCGGACGATTTCGAACGCCGGAACGGGCATTTACCAGGGCGAAGATGGGCGACGGCAAGGACAACGAGCGCGGGACCGGCGGGACCGGCGACGACGGCAACGGCACGGGCGTTGCGCTGCAGACACGCACGCGCACCAAGAAGCCGGCCATGTACAAGGTGCTGATGCTGAACGACGACTACACGCCGATGGAGTTCGTCGTCCACGTCCTCGAGAAGTACTTCTCCAAGACCCGCCAGGAAGCCACCGACATCATGCTGCAGGTGCACCGCCGCGGCGTGGGCGTGTGCGGCGTGTTCACCTACGAGGTCGCCGAGACCAAGGTGAACCAGGTCACCGAATTTGCAAGACGCAACCAGCA
>JAYRKO010000394.1:0-3345 GCA_041905745.1 Tagaea sp.
GCTTCGGCAAGCCGCGGCAGCGAGGGCAGGAACACGTTGAGCGCGAATGGGCCGCAACTGCTGATGCCGACGAGCAACCACAGCGGCGGCCGCGCGGGAGGAATCGTCGTTGGCGGCACCACCCGCGCAATCTAGCCGGCTGGCGCGGCCATTGCACGGCGCAAGCGCGTCCGGGGCCATCGGGCCGCCCGGCGGGCAGGGGGCACCCTTGCAACGCCCGGCGATCCGTCGCACCTTCGGACGGCTTCCGTTCCAACCGGCCAGCGTCGGCACGCGAAACATGACCCTGCACGTCGCCCTGCACCATCGGACGGCCTACACCTACGACAGGCTCATCAATCTCGGCCCGCAGGTCGTTCGACTCCGGCCAGCCCCGCACGCGCGCACGCCGGTCCTGTCCTATTCGCTGAAAATTTCGCCCGAGCCGCATTTCCTGAACTGGCAGCAGGATCCACAGGGCAACTGGCTCGCGCGGCTCGTTTTCCCCGAACGGACCGACCATTTCACCGTCGACGTCGATCTCGTCGCCGATATGGCAGTCGTCAATCCGTTCGACTTCTTCCTCGAGCCGTACGCGGAAGCGTGGCCGTTCAAGTACGAGGACGGGCTGCTCGGCGACCTGGCGCCCTTCATGAAGCTGGAGCCGGCCGGCCCGATGCTGGCGAAATGGCTGGCCGAGGTGCCGCGCGGCGAGCAGCGCACCGTCGATTTCCTGGTCGGCCTCAACAACCGACTGCAGAAGGACATCGGCTACATCATCCGCATGGAGCCGGGCGTCCAGTCGTGCGAGCAGACGCTCACGCGCGCCAAGGGTTCGTGCCGCGATACGGGCTGGCTGCTCGTCCAGATCCTGCGCCATCTGGGTTTCGCCGCGCGCTTCGTGTCGGGCTACCTGATCCAGCTCGTCGCCGACCAGAAGGCGCTGGACGGCCCGTCGGGCACGGAAACCGACTTCACCGACCTGCACGCGTGGACCGAGGTCTATCTGCCCGGTGCGGGCTGGATCGGGCTCGATCCCACGTCCGGCCTGCTGGCGGGCGAAGGGCATATCCCGCTTGCCGCCACGCCGGCACCGTCGTCCGCAGCACCCGTCGAAGGTCTCGTCGACGAATGCGAAGTGACCTTCGGCCACGAAATGAAGGTGACGCGCATCCGCGAAAGCGCGCGCGTCACCAAGCCCTATACGGAAGAGGCGTGGGGCCGCATCGAAGCGCTGGGCCACGCCGTCGATGCGCATCTGGCGCGCGGCGACGTGCGGCTGACGATGGGGGGCGAGCCCACCTTCGTTTCGATCGACGACATGGACGGGGCGGAATGGAACACGGCCGCTCTCGGCCCCAACAAGCGGCGGCTTGCTGGCACCCTGCTCAAGCGCCTGCAGCGCCTGTGGTCGCCGGGCGCGCTGCTGCATTACGGGCAAGGCAAGTGGTATCCGGGCGAGAGCCTGCCGCGCTGGGCATTGGGCTGCTTCTGGCGCAAGGACGGCGAACCGATCTGGCGCGATCCCGGGCTCTTCGCAGACGACACGCTCAAATCGAACGTCAATTTCGAACATGCGGAGCGTTTCGCGCACCGGCTTTGCGAGCGTCTGGGAATTCCCGAGCAGTTCGCGCACCGCGCCTACGAGGACGCCTGGTACTATCTGTGGCGTGAGCAGCGGCTGCCGGTGAACGTCGATCCGCTCAAATCGAACCTGAAGGATCCGGAAGAGCGCGCGCGTCTTGCGCGCATCTTCGAGAAGGGGTTGGACGAGCCGGTTGGCGTGGCGCTTCCCATACAGCGCGGCTGGCAGGGCGGTGCGCGGCGCTGGTCGAGCGGGTTCTGGTTTGTGCGCCCGCAGCACATGTTCCTCATCCCCGGCGACTCGCCGATGGGCTTCCGCCTGCCGCTCGACAGCATCCCGTGGGTGGCGCCGGCCGACTTTCCCTATCACTGGGAGCGCGACCCGTTCGAGGCCGTGCCGCCGCTGCCAGCGCGCGACCGGCGCGAGCAGGCGCTGCCCGTTTCCGGCAACGTGCCGCGGCCGGGCTTCGCACATCAAGGCGGCATGGCGGTCGGCCCCGACGGCCGGCCAGTGCCCGATCGGCGGATGCTCGAAGAAATGCGCCGACGCGAGCGCAGTGCGGTCAAGCCGCAGGGCTCCGCCGCTTGGGTCGTGCGCACGGCGATGTGCATCGAGCCGCGCGACGGCCTGCTGCACGTGTTCATGCCGCCGATCCCGACGGCCGAGGACTATCTCGAGCTTCTCGGCCATATCGAGGATACGGCCGCCGATCTCGGCCAGCCCGTGCTGATCGAGGGTTATGCCCCGCCTTCCGACCCGCGCATCAACCATTTCTCGGTGACGCCCGATCCGGGCGTGATCGAGGTGAACGTGCATCCGGCCCAATCGTGGGGCGAACTCGTCGAGCGCACGACGACGCTCTACGAAGAGGCGCGCCAGACCCGCCTCGGCACCGAAAAATTCATGCTCGACGGCCGGCATGTCGGGACGGGCGGCGGCAATCATTTCGTGCTCGGCGGCGACACGCCGGCGGATTCGCCGTGGCTGCGCCGGCCGGACCTGCTCGGCTCGATGCTGCGCTTCTGGCACAACCATCCGAGCCTCTCCTACCTGTTCTCGGGCCTGTTCATCGGACCGACCTCGCAGCACCCGCGCGCCGACGAAGCGCGCGAGGATCAGGTTCACGAGCTGGAGCTCGCGCTTTCGCAGCTTCCCTCGCGCGAGACGGCCGGCATTCCGCCGTGGCTCGTCGATCGCGTGCTGCGCAATGTTCTCGTCGATCTGACCGGCAATACGCACCGGACCGAGTTCTGCGTCGACAAGCTCTATTCGCCCGACCACTCCGGCGGGCGGCGCGGGCTCGTCGAGCTGCGAGCCTTCGAGATGCCGCCGCATTCGCGCATGAGCCTCGTCCAGCAGCTCCTGCTGCGCAGCCTCGTCGCGCATTTCTGGGAAGAGCCCTACACGCATCGTCTTGTTCGCTGGGGCAACCGCATCCACGACCAGTTCCTGTTGCCGCATTTCGTGCGCGAGGATCTGAGCGACGTCCTCGAACTGCTGCGCGACGCCGGATACGGCTTCGAAGACCAGTGGTTCGATCCGCATTGCGAGTTCCGCTTCCCCAAGCTGGGCTCGGTCGCCTATCGCGGCGTCGAACTGGAACTGCGCCATGCGCTGGAGCCATGGCACGTGCTGGGCGAGGAGCCGGGGGCGGGCGGCACCGTGCGCTACGTCGACAGCTCGCTCGAACGCGTGCAGGTGCGCGTGCGCAACCTCGTCGATACCCGCCATTCGGTCTTGTGCAACGGCGTGCGCGTGCCGCTGCACCCCACCGGCACGGC
>JAYRKO010000395.1:0-3341 GCA_041905745.1 Tagaea sp.
GACATCGAGGTCGCGGCCCCCGGTGTAGGCGAGGTGCTGGTCAAGCACACGGCGATCGGCGTCAATTTCATCGACACGTATTTCCGCTCGGGCCTCTATCCCGCACCCGCGCCGTTCTCGCCCGGCAACGAAGCCGCGGGCGTCGTGGAAGCGGTCGGCAGCGGCGTGAGCGACCTCAAGGCCGGCGATCGCGTCGCCTATGTCGCGGGCCCCGGCACCTATGCCGAGAAGCGTCTGGTTCCGGCCGACCGCGTCGTGAAGCTGCCCGCCGGCATCTCCGACAAGCAGGCCGCCTCGATGATGCTGAAGGGCATGACCGTGCAGTACCTGCTGCGCCGGACCTACAAGGTGCAGAAGGGCGACACGATCCTCTTCCACGCGGCCGCCGGCGGCGTGGGTCTCATCGCGTGCCAGTGGGCCAAGCATCTGGGTGCGACGACCATCGGTACGGTCGGCTCGAAGGAAAAGGCCGAGCTTGCCAAGGCGCACGGCTGCCACCACACGGTTCTCTACCGCGAGACCGATTTCGTCGCCGCCGTGAAGGGGCTCACGAACAACGCGGGCGTTCCGGTCGTCTACGATTCGGTCGGCAAGGACACGCTGCTGAAGTCACTCGACTGCCTGCGTCCGCTCGGCATCCTCGTCAGCTTCGGCCAGTCCTCGGGCTCGGCCGAGCCGCTCAATCTGGGCCTGCTCAGCGCCAAGGGCTCGCTCTACGTCACGCGGCCGACGCTCAACAGCTACATCGCCAAGCGCGCCGACCTGGTTGCCACGGCCGATGAACTCTTCGACGTCGTCGCCAAGGGCATCGTCAAGATCGAGACGACCGCCGAATACGCGCTCAAGGACGCGGTGCGCGCGCACAAGGATCTGGAAGGCCGCAAGACGACGGGCTCCGTCGTCCTGATCCCGTGAGCGCAGGCCAACGCAAGGGGCCCGCCCTGGATCCGGCGTCGGTGGCGCCGCGCATCGGGGCGGGCTATCCCGAGCCGCTGCGCACCAAGGTCGGCGCCCGCGAGAAGCGCGTGCTGGGCGACCCGCTGGGCCTCAAGAACTTCGGCGTCAATCTCACGCGCCTGCCGCCCGGCGCCATGAGCGCGCTGCGCCACTGGCACGAGCGGCAGGACGAGTTCGTCTACATCGTTTCGGGCACCGCCACGCTGGTGACCGACGCCGGAAAAACGACGCTGGGCCCTGGCATGTGCGCGGGCTTTCCGGCCGGCGTGGCCGACGGCCACTGCCTCGTCAACGAAGGCACGGCCGACGTCGTCTATCTCGAAGTCGGCGACCGCACCCCCGGCGAGGTCGCGCACTATCCCGACGACGACGTCGCCGCGACGGCCGATCAGGCCTGGAGCTACACGCGCAAGGACGGGTCGGCGCTCTAGTCGACGACCCGCGACAGCGGCAGCGTCGCCGTCACGGTCGTGCCCTTGCCCTTCTCGCTTTCGATGGCGAGCGTGCCGCCGTGCAGCGCCACGAGCTCTTTC
This sequence comes from Tagaea sp., assembly GCA_041905745.1. Taxonomy (GTDB): domain Bacteria; phylum Pseudomonadota; class Alphaproteobacteria; order CACIAM-22H2; family CACIAM-22H2; genus Tagaea. The sequence goes on from JAYRKO010000395.1 coordinate 1,491, forward strand.
GAAATCGACAGGCCGAGGCCCGTTCCCTCGTGCCGGCGCGACAGGCGGGAGTCGAGCTGCACGAACGGCTCCATCGCCGCCTGCGCCTCGGCCTTCGTCATGCCGGTGCCCGTATCGGACACGCCGATACGCACGGCATCGGCGTCGCGCCGCGCGAACACCCGCACGCGCCCGCCCGGCGGCGTGAACTTGATCGCGTTGGACACGAGGTTCATCAGCACCTGCTGCAGGCGCAGCGAGTCCGCGCGCACGCGCAAGGCCGGGTCCGGCACGTCGGCGGCGAGTTCGAGCTCCGCCTTCGTCGCGTTTGCGGCGAAAAGCTTGTTCGTGGCGACGACCAGCGGCTCCATCGCCACCGGCACTTCGACCAGATCGAGCCGGCCGGCCGAAATCTTCGACAGGTCGAGGATGTCGTTGATGAGGTGCAGCAGGTGCGTGCCGCTGTTGCGGATGTCGGCCGCGTATTCGAAATAGCGCGGGTCGTTCGCGCCGAACATGCGGTTCTCGATGATCTCGGCAAAGCCGATGATGGCGTTGAGCGGCGTGCGCAGTTCGTGGCTCATCACCGCGAGGAACGCGCTCTTGGCGGCCGAGGCGGCCTCGGCCGCGGCCTTCGCCTCGTAGAGCTCGGCCTCGGCCCGTTTGCGCTCGGTGATGTCGGTGACCGTGCCTTCGTAGGCGAGGATGCGGCCGTCGCGATCGCGCACCAGCCAGCCGTTCTCGCTCACCCATGCCCGCTCGCCCGTGGCGCGGCGGAACACCTCGGATTCGAAGTTCTTGATGTAGCCGTCGCGCTGCAGGATGCGCTGGAATTCGGTGCGCCGGTTCGGGATCACGTACCAGCCTTTGCCCGAGACCGTCGCCTTGCGCACCGCTTCGAGCTGCTCGGCTTCCGTCGCGAAGCCGTTGATGCGCGCGAGCGCCACGTTCGAGCGGATTTGGATCCCGTCGGGCCGCGTGCGGTAGATGCCGAAATCGGCGTTGTCGAACATCGAGCGGTAGTCCGCTTCGGCCTGTTCGGCCGCGGCCTTGGCGTGCGCGAGACGTTCCTGCGCCAGATGGCGCTCGGTGATGTCCTCGATCGTTCCTTCGTAGCAGAGCACGCTGCCGTCGGGCCGGCGCACGACCCAACCGTTCTCCGAAACCCACACGCGCTCGCGCGTCCGGTGCCGGTAGGCCTCCGAAACGAAATTCTCGACGCGGCCCGTCCGCTCGATAAGGGCACGGAATTCGTCGCGGCGCTTCGGGTCGACATACCATTCGTTCGCGATGTCGGCGATCGCCGCAAGCAACTCTTCTTCGGTATCGTAACCGTTGAATCGCACCAGCGCCGGATTGGCGCGCAGCTGGCGCCCGTCGGGCGTGGACCGGTAGAGCCCCAAGCTCGAATTCTCGAAGATCGACCGGTAGGCGACCTCGGCCTCCGAGGCGCGCTCGCGCGCTTCCATGAGCGCGGTGACGTCGACCATCGTGCCCACGAAGCGTTCGCCCGTGGCCCCGGCTTCGCGCACGGCCGTCTGGCTGAACCACAGCCGGCCGCCACCGCGCCGCTTTCCCTCGCACACGAATTCGGAAACCGCGCCCTCGGCGCGCAGCTTTGCGGCGAACCGGTCGCGATCGGCGCGTCTTGCGTAGAAGCGGTCGCCGACATGCCCGGGCTCGTCGAGCATCGCGCGCGCGTCGGGGTAGCCGAACATCTCAGCGATGTAGGCGTTTGCGCGCAGCAGCGTGCCGTCGCCGCTCGTCTCGTAGATGCCGATCCGCGCGGATTCGCAAACGCGCCGGTAAAAATCGTCGCCGCTGTCCGCCATGCCCCGCTCCGGCCCCGGCCTCCGCCGAGACTAGCCGGTT
>JAYRKO010000396.1:0-3327 GCA_041905745.1 Tagaea sp.
AGCCGCCGTAGCTGACGAAGGGCAGCGTCATGCCCTTGGTCGGGATCAGGTGCAGCGTCGAGCCCATGTTGACCAGCGCCTGCACGCCGAACTGCACGCACAGCCCCGAGACGGCGAGGAGCGAGAACAGGTCGGTCTCCTGCAGCGCGCGGCTGAAGCCGCGCAAGACCACGAAGGCATAGAGCGCCACGATGACGAGGCACAGGATGAGGCCGAACTCCTCCGCCGCGACCGCGAAGATGAAGTCGGAATGCGCGTCGGGCAGGCCCGACTTGACCGTGCCTTCGCCGGGACCGCGGCCGAGCAGGCCGCCGTTCATGAAGGCTTCCATCGCCGTGTTGATCTGGTAGGTGTCGCCCGAAGCCGGATCGAGGAAGCGGTCCACGCGGCTGTGGAAGTGCGGGAACGTGAAGTAGAGGACGACGGCCGAGCCGCCGCCGAGCAGGCCCAGCGCCACGACCCACAGCACGCGCAGGCCCGCCAGGAAGTACTGCGCGAACCACACGACCGACACGACGAAGGCCATGCCGATGTCGGGCTGCATCAGCAGCAGCGCCAGCGTGGCGCCGTAGAGCAGGATCGCGATCGCGTCGCCCGGGAAGCCTTCCTTCTTGCGCGCGAGCGCGAAGAGCCACGCCGAGACGATGGCGAGCGTCGGCTTCACGAATTCCGAAGGCTGGATCGACATGCCGGGCAGGCTGATCCAGCGCTTCGCACCCTTGATCTCGGTGCCGATGACGAAGGTGAGGCACAGGAGCGCCACCGCGCCCGCAAGGCCGGCCAGCGCCAGTGCGCGCACCTGGCGCGGCTCCAGCATCGAGACGCCGAGCATGACGATCATGGCGAGCGGCAGGATCTGCAGCTGCTTGCGCACGAAATAGAACGAGTCGAGGCCCACGCGCGAGGCGACGGCGGGCGAGGCGGCCATGATGAGCACGGCGCCCAGCCCGATCAGCAGGCCCAGCGACACGAGCAGCCACTTGTCGACCGTCCACCACCAGCGGGCCATCACCGAATTGTCGGCGCGCGCGAAGTTCATGCCGCGAGGCCCTCCGTGCCGGAGAGCTCGGCCACGAGCTTGCGGAACGTCTCGCCGCGATGCTCGAAGCTCTTGAACTGGTCCCACGACGCGCAGGCCGGCGAGAGCAGCACGACCGAGCCGGGCTTCGCCGCCTTGGCGGCACCGCGCACGGCCGCGGCGAGATCGCCCGCCAGCGTGTGCGGGACGTTCGCCAGCGTGCGCGCGAAATCGTTGGCCGCCTCGCCGATCAGCCAGGCATGCGCGATGCGCGGGAAGAATTCGGCAAGGGCGGCGATGCCGCCTTCCTTCGCCTGACCGCCCGCGATCCAGTGGATGTTCTCGTAGCAGCCCAGCGCCCGTGCCGCGGCGTCGGCATTGGTCGCCTTGCTGTCGTTGACGTAGAGCACGCCGTCGATCTCGGCGATGCGCTCCTGCCGGTGCGCGAGGCCCGGATAGGAGACGAGCGCCTCGGCGACCTTCGCGTGCGGGATGCCGATCTGCAGCGCGCAGGCGGCGGCAGCCGCGGCGTTCTGGTGGTTGTGCGCGCCCGGCAGCGTCACGCAGGCCGAAAGATCGACGATCGCCCGGGGCATCCCGTCGCGCGCGTCCCACAGCGTGCCGCCCTCGGCGTAGACGCCGCGCGCGAGGCGCCGCGTGCCCGAGATCGCGATCACGTGCTGGTCGCCCGCGCGCACGAGTTCGTCGTGGATCTTCGCGCAGATGTCGTCGTCCACGCCCACGATCGCCGCGCGCGGCGTCGTCTGGCGCTGGAAGATGGCGCGCTTGGCCTTGACGTAGCCGTCCATGCCGCCGTGGCGGTCGAGATGGTCGGGCGAGATGTTGAGCAGCACCGAGACGTCCCACACGGCGGTGGGGGCGAGTTCGAGCTGGTAGCTCGACATCTCGATCACGTAGGTGCCGCCGCCGGCGAGCGGTTCGAGCGACAGCGCGGCGGTGCCGATGTTGCCGCCGACTTCGACCGTGCGGCCGGCAATGCGAAGCGCGTGACCGATCAGCGCGGTCGTCGTCGACTTGCCGTTGGTGCCGGTGATGCCGATATAGGCCGCCTCGCGCTGCGTGCGGAACAGCAGGTCGACGTCGCACACGATTTCCATCCCGGCCTTGCGCGCGCGCGCGACGACCGGGTGGGGCGCGGGGAAGGTCGACGGGATGCCGGGCGAGAGCACGAGCGTCGTCAGTTCCTTGAGGTCCGCCTTCGTCAAGTCGACGAGGTTGACCCCCGCCGCGCGCGCCTCGGCGCGGCGATCCTCGCTGTCGTCCCACGCCCACACCTCGGCGCCCGACGCGGCGAGCGCCCGGGCCGTCGGCAGGCCCGACTTGCCGAGGCCCAGCACCGCCACCTGGAAACCGTGGAAGGGGAAGACGTCGATCATGCCTACCTCAGCTTCAGCGTCGCGAGACCCGCGAGCGCGAGGATGGAGGCGATGATCCAGAAGCGGATCACGATGGTGGGCTCCGCCCAGCCCATCTTCTCGAAATGGTGGTGCAGCGGCGCCATCAGGAAGATGCGCTTGCCGGTGAGTTTGAAGGACGCGACCTGCACGATGACCGACACCGCCTCGACCACGAACAGGCCGCCGACGATGGCGAGCGTGAACTCGTTCTTGGTGACGACCGAGACCGCGCCCAGCGCGCCGCCCATCGACAGCGAACCGGTGTCGCCCATGAAGACCATCGCGGGCGGCGCGTTGAACCACAGGAAGCCCAACGAGGCACCCACGATCGCCGCGCACATCACGGCAAGTTCGCCCGCACCCGGCACGTGGTGGATGAGGAGGTAGTTGGCGAAGATCGCGTTGCCCGCGACGTAGGCGAAGGCCGCAAAGCAGCCCGCCGCGATCATCACCGGCACGATCGCGAGCCCGTCGAGCCCGTCGGTGAGGTTGACGGCGTTGGACGCGCCCACCATCACGAAGATCGCGAAGGGGAAGAAGAACCAGCCCAGATCGACCAGCAGGTCCTTGAAGAAGGGAATGGCGAGCTGCGTGGACAGCGGTTCGCGCGTCAGGAACACAATCCACGACGTCGCGGCGAGCGAGATGAGGAACTGGAAGAAGAGCTTGCCGCGCCCGGACAGTCCCTTCGAGTTCTTCTTCGTGAGCTTCAGGTAGTCGTCGTAGAAGCCGATCGCGCCGAAGCCCAGCGTAACCGTCAGCACGGCCCAGACGTAGCCGTTGCGCAGGTCCGCCCACAGCAGCGTCGAGATGCCCAGCGCCAGCAGGATCAGCACGCCGCCCATCGTGGGCGTGCCCTTCTTGGTGAGCGCGTGGCGCTCGGGCGTGTCG
>JAYRKO010000397.1:0-3318 GCA_041905745.1 Tagaea sp.
GCGAGGGCGAGGGGCGTGGCGCGCGTCATGCGCCGCCACGTTAGCGCCCGTCCGCCGGCGGGTCTACGGCGTGCGGGCGAGCCGGGCCTGTACGGCCTCGATCTGCGCGAGCAGGTCCTCGCGCGTGATCCGGTCGCGCGCCATCACGGCAAGCATGACGGGATCGTCGAGGATGTCGGCGAGGCGGGGTTCCTCGTCGCTGCGCAGCTTGCGGATGTTGCGTCGTTCGGCCATGTCCCGCTTATCGCCGCCAAGCGTGGCGAAATCGGGGCGGTCCGGCGAAATTTTTTTACGAGATCTTTCAGATCCGTGACGAAAGCCAGATCGCGAGCCGCGAGCCGGCCTTGATCGCGGCCGTCAGCACCTCGTAGCCCGGCGCCTTCGTCGCGTCGTGCGCGAGGGCCGCATCGCGATGCTCGACCTCCTCGCGGCGGAACTCCTCGAGCGTGGCCTTGAGGTCGCCTTCCTCGTCGGGCAGCGCCTCGATCTGCGCGCGATAATGCTCGTCGATCACTTCCTCGACCGCGACCGTGCAGGCCATCGCGGCCTTCTCGCCCAGCAGCGCCGTGCCCGCGCCCAGCGCGAAGCCGGCCACGTGCCACAGCGGCTGCAGCACCGTCGGGCGCGCGCGCCGGTCGGGCAGCAGCTTCTCGAACGCGGCGAGGTGGCGGCGCTCCTGCTCGGCCATGTGGGCGACGGCTTCGCCCGCTTCGCTCTTCCGGCCGAGGACGGCGAGCTGGCCCTCGTAGATGCGCACCGCGCCGTATTCGCCCGCATGGTCGACGCGCAGCACGCGGTCGACCAGACGTTCGCCGGCCGGTTCGCCGGGCAGGCCCATCGTGCGCGCGGAGTCCATCACGCCTCTCCCTTCGCCAGGGCCTTCGTCCCGCGCGCGGCGATCGCCGCGAGCCCGAGGGCCGCGAGAAAATTGTAGCCGGCCATCGAGACGCCGAACAGGCTCCACGCCGGTTCGTCGCAGCGCACGATGGGGGCCGCGAGCAGGCGCGCGCGCAGCGCTTCGAGGCTGCCCGACGGACCTTGCGCGCCGCCGCATTCGGCCGTGCCCTGCCACCATTTCTGTTCCACGCCCACATGGAAGGCGGCGATGCCGGCATCGACGAGGAACAGGCCCGCCGCGAGCCCCAGCAGGCCGGCCGCGAGCTTCGGCGAGCGGGGCGCGAGGAGGGCCGCGAGTGCGGCGAGCGGGATCGCCGCCCAGTAGGGGTAACGCTGCCAGTAGCAGAGGACACACGGGGCGAGCCCGCCGATATGCTGGAAGGCGAGGGCGCCGCCCAGCACGGCGGCCGCACCGAGGGCCGCGAGTGCGGCCAAAGCGCGCGGGGGAATCGGGTCCGTATCCATGCGCGCGAACATAGGCCGGTCGGCGCGCGATCCCAAGCCCCCGGCGACAGTTGACCCGGGCCCGCGGAACCCTATGATCCGCCGACCGTCCGGCCCGGTGCCCCAGTGGCGAAACGGTAGACGCGGCAGACTCAAAATCTGTTGCCCGCAAGGGCATGTTGGTTCAAGTCCGACCTGGGGCACCATCCGACGGGATCAAATGACGCAATCGCCGGATCGACCTATTCTCGGGGCCGTGACCGTCGAACAGCCCATCGCACTTCCCGAATTCCCGCCCGCCGCCGCGCATCCGGATTTCCGGCAGTTCTACGACTATTGGCGCGGCCGCGCGCCCGACGGGCTGCTGCCCGGGCGCCAGCACATCGATCCGCTGATCGACATTCCCGCGCTCGTGCCGCGGCTGGCGCTCTACGACGTCGTCGAGTTCCCCGAGGGTCCGCGCTTCCGCGTGCGCGTGGCGGGCGAGGTGCTGATCGAGGTGATGGGGCTCGCGCCGGCCGGGCGCTTCGTCGACGAGTTCATCGTGCCCGAGCGGCGCGCGACGCTGAACGACGCCTTCACGCGCGTCGCGCGCGAGCGCATCGTGCATTACTGGGAAAAGCCGATGTGGACGGCCGGGCGCCAGTACATCCGCATGCAGCGCATGGCGCTGCCGCTGGCGCGCGACGGGCGCAACGTCGACATGATCATCGCCTGCCACGTGCGCGTGCCGACCGATCCCGAGACGGCCGGCATCGACGACGGCGGCCCGACGCCCTGAGAGAAGCGCTTTTCGCGTTGCCTTGGCGGGGGCGGTCGATAGAGTCAGGCCCGGTCCACCGGAGAACGCGAACCACATGACGAACCGCAACTACCGCCTCGCCGTCATCCCCGGCGACGGCATCGGCAAGGAAGTCGTGCCCGAAGGCGTGCGCGCGCTGCGCGCGGCCTCGGCGAAATTCGGCTTCAAGCTGCAGCTCGACGAATTCGACTTCGCGAGCTGCGACTATTACGCGAAGCACGGCAAGATGATGCCGGACGATTGGAAGGCGCGGATCGGCGGCCACGACGCGCTGTTCTTCGGCGCCGTCGGCTGGCCCGCGATCGTGCCCGACCACATCTCGCTGTGGGGTTCGCTGCTGCAGTTCCGGCGCGAGTTCGACCAGTACGTCAACCTGCGGCCCGTGCGCCTGATGCCGGGCGTGCCGTGCCCGCTGGCGGGCCGCAAGCCGGGCGACATCGATTTCTATGTCGTGCGCGAGAACACCGAGGGCGAGTACACCTCGCTGGGCGGCACCATCTTCCCGGGCACCGAACGCGAGACGGTCATCCAGGAAACCGTGTTCACGCGCATCGGCGTCGACCGCGTCCTCAAATACGCCTTCGAGCTTGCCAAGAAGCGCCCGCGCCGCAAGCTCACCTCGGCCACCAAGTCGAACGGCATCTCGATCTCGATGCCGTACTGGGATGCCCGCGTGAAGGAGATGTCGAAGAACTATCCCGACGTCGCGGTCGACCAGTACCATATCGACATCCTGACCGCGCATTTCGTGCTGAACCCGGACCGCTTCGACGTCGTCGTGGCGTCCAACCTGTTCGGCGACATCCTCTCCGACCTCGGCCCCGCCTGCACGGGCACGATCGGCATCGCGCCGTCGGCCAACATCAATCCGGAAGGCAAGTTCCCCTCGCTGTTCGAGCCCGTCCACGGTTCCGCACCCGACATCGCGGGCAAGGGTATTGCCAACCCGGTGGGCCAGATCTGGACGGCGGCGATGATGCTCGAACATCTGGGCGAGACCGACGCCGCGAAGGCGATCGAGCGCGCGGTCGAGAAGTCGCTGGGCGACGCGTCCACGCGCACGCGCGATCTGGGCGGCAGGCTGGGCACGCGCGAATGCGGCGAAGCCGTCGTCGCGATGATCGGGAGCGTGTGATGGCCGAGCCCGCGAAGCGCAAGGCCAACAAGGTCATCAT
>JAYRKO010000398.1:0-3308 GCA_041905745.1 Tagaea sp.
ACGGCCTCGCGCATCTTCTGCTGCCGGCGTTCAACCTCGCGCTGTTCAACATCTCGCTGGTGATCCGGCTGACGCGCGCGGGCATGCGCGAGAACATGCCCATGGACTACGTGAAGTTTGCGCGCGCAAAGGGGCTTTCGCAGCGTCGCGTCGTCTTCGTCCACGTGCTCAAGAACATCATGATCCCGGTCGTTACGGTGATCGGGCTCGAGATCGGACAGGTGATCGCCTTCGCCGTCGTGACGGAGACGATCTTCGCTTGGCCCGGCATGGGCAAGCTCATCATCGACAGCATCTATCGGCTCGATCGGCCGGTCATCGTGGCCTACCTGCTGATAACCGTCGTGATGTTCATCGTGATCAATCTCGTCGTCGACATCCTCTATTCGGTGCTGGACCCGCGCGTGCGTCTGGCCGATGCGGGGCATTGAGATGACGGAGTCCGCCGCCGCGACGCCGGCCGTCGAGACGCCGTTCCGGCGTTTCGTTTCCGATTTCTGCGAAAGCCGCACGGCCGTCGGCGCGCTCTGCGTATTTGCCGTCATCTTCGCGGCGGCGATGCTGTGCGCCTTCATCAGTCCCCAGAACCCCTACGACCTGCGCCAGCTCGACATCATGGACGGCAAGATGCCGCCCGGCACCGAGAGTGCGGCCGGGTTCACCTTCTGGCTGGGTTCGGACGGGCAGGGCCGCGACATGATCTCGGCCATCCTCTACGGGCTGCGGACGTCGTTCCTCGTCGCGGTGACGTCGGGCGTGCTGGCCGCGATCGTGGGCACGACAGTCGGGCTGCTCGCCGCCTATTACGGCGGTCGCGTCGACACGATTTTGATGCGCATGGTCGACATCAAGCTCGCGTTTCCGGCGATCCTCATCGCGCTGGTCCTGCTGGCGGTGCTGGGGCAGGGGACTGGCAAGATCGTGCTGGCGCTCGTCATCATCCAGTACGCCTATTACGCGCGCACGGTGCGCGCGTCGGCGCTGGTCGAACGTCGCCGCGAATATGTCGAGGCGGCGCATTGCCTTGCGCTGCCGAAAAGCCGGATCCTGTTCCGCCACATCCTGCCGAACTGCATGGCGCCGTTGATCGTCGTGTGCACGATCCAGATCGCAAACGCGATCGCACTCGAAGCCACGCTTTCTTTCCTCGGCGTCGGGCTGCCGATCACCGAGCCTTCGCTGGGGCTCCTGATCGCCAACGGCTTCCAGTTCATCCTTTCCGGCGTCTACTGGATCAGTTTTTTCCCGGGCTTCGCGTTGCTCGTGACGATCGTGTCGCTGAACCTGCTGGGCGACCACCTGCGCGACGTGCTCAATCCCAGGCTTCAGAAATGACCGTCGCGACGCTCGAAGTGCAGGGCCTGCAGACCCACTTCTTCACGAAGGCGGGCACGGTCAGGGCCGTTGACGGGGTGTCGTTCTCGGTCGGCGCCGGCAAGGTGCTGGGCCTCGTGGGCGAGTCCGGGTCGGGGAAGTCGGTCACCGGCTTTTCGATCATGGGGCTCGTCGATCCGCCGGGGCGCATCGTGGGCGGGCAGGTCCTGTTCAAGGGGCGGAACATCGTCGGACTGCCTGAGGACGAGATTCGGAACCTGCGCGGCAACCGCATCTCGATGATCTTCCAGGACCCGATGATGACGCTCAATCCGGTCCTTAAGGTCGAGACGCAGATGGTCGAGGCGATCCAGGCGCACGAAGCGGTCGACCGTGCGGCGGCGCGCGCGCGGGCGCGCGATGCGCTGGGCCAGGTCGGCATCCCCAGCCCGGACGAGCGGCTCGACGCCTATCCGCACCAGTTCTCCGGCGGCATGCGCCAGCGCGTGGCGATCGCCATCGCGCTGCTGAACCGGCCCGACTTGATCGTGGCGGACGAGCCGACGACGGCGCTCGACGTGACGATCCAAGGCCAGATTCTCTACGAGGTGCAGAAGCTGGCGCGCGAAACGAAGACGGCGCTGATATGGATCACGCACGATCTTTCGGTCGTCGCCAGTCTTGCCGACGAAGTGTGCGTCATGTACGCCGGGCGGATCGTCGAGCGCGGCACCGTCGACGAGGTGCTCGACAGTCCGGCGCACCCCTACACGGCCGGGCTTATCGGCTCAGTACCGAGCCGCAATGCGAAGGGCAAGCCGCTCGTCCAGATCCCCGGCGTCATGCCTTCGCTTCTCAATCTCCCGTCGGGTTGCGCGTTCCGCCAGCGTTGCGACCGCGCAGACCAGCTTTGCGCCAAGGCCGCACCCGAGCCGGTCGGCACGCTGCGACAGGTGCGCTGCGTGCGCCCGCTGACGGAGGTCGCATGAGCGAGGCGCCGGTCATCGAGCTGAAGGGCGTTTCGAAGCGCTTCGTGAAGCATCTTGACGTCGCGGCGAAGATCGCCGCGCGACTTGGAGCCGCCGTGCGCGAGGAGGTCGTGCATGCGGTCGACAGGGTCGATCTCACCGTCCGTCAGGGCGAGGTCGTCGGTCTCGTCGGCGAGAGCGGGTGCGGAAAGTCGACGCTGGGGCGGATCGTCGCCGGCATCCTGCCGCAGAGCGAGGGCGAGGTGCGCTATCGCGGGCGGACAGCGGCCGAATTGATGGGGGCCGAGCGCGTGCGCGCGGCACTCGCCGTTCAGATGATCTTCCAGGACCCGTTCGCCTCGCTCAATCCGCGCATGCGGGTGGCCGACATCATCGGCGAGGCGCCGCTCTATCACGGGCTCTCCGACCGCGCCGGGATCGACGGGTACATCGACGACACGATGCGCCGTGTCGGGCTCGATCCGGGTTACAAGCGGCGCTATCCGCACCAGTTCTCGGGTGGGCAGCGCCAGCGCATCGGTATTGCGCGAGCGCTTGCCGTAAAGCCGGAATTCGTCGTCTGCGACGAATCGGTCGCGGCACTCGATGTCTCGATCCAGGCGCAGATCCTGAACCTGTTCATCGAACTGCGCAGTCAGCTCAATCTCACCTACCTCTTCATCAGTCACGATCTCGGGGTGGTTCGCCACCTCTCGGACCGTGTCGTAATCATGTATCTGGGGCGCGTGGTCGAGGAGGGGATCGCCGACGAACTGTTCGACAAGCCCAATCACCCCTATACCGTAGCCCTGCTGGGCGAGATTCCGCGCCTTGACACGCGCAAGCGCGTGTTCGCGCCGGTAAAGGGCGAAATTCCGTCGCCGCTCAATCCGCCGACGGGCTGCCATTTCCATCCGCGCTGCCCGCATGCCATGGCGCGCTGTAAGGCGGAAGTGCCGTTGTTGCGCGAGATCGCCCCCGGCCGCCGTTCGGCCTGCCATCTCAACGACGGAAAATGACGATCCG
>JAYRKO010000399.1:0-3308 GCA_041905745.1 Tagaea sp.
GGCGATCAGCTTGGACAGGAACGGCCAGCGCCGGTCGAGATTGCCGGCGGCGTCCGAGACGGCGGCATGGGTCGACACGTAGCGGGCAAGGAAGCGCTGGCGCCAGTCGGTTGCCGGATTCTGTTCGTTTTCCATGGTTTTCCGTTCGTCCTAACGGCTCAGCCGCCGAAGCATTCCCGGCGCACGACGAGCCGGTCGGGTTCGCGCATCATCGCCGCCGCCCCGCTCGCGTCGTCGTCGCCGCGTCCGGGATCGTTGATCGCCATCGTGAACTGGTCGGGGAAGGCCCGGGTACCGCTTCCGCTCGAAACAAGCCATTGGAATCGGACGATTTTCCGGCGCCTGTCGGCCGGATCTGGTTCGATCCCGACGAGGCGTGCGAACGGCCCGGGCCCGTCGACGAGGATCGGGTCCACGGCCATTTCCGAGGCGCCGAACGTACCCGGCTCCAGATGCTTGAGGCGCAGGCCTTCCAGACAGTCGGTCACGGGATCGGGCAGCCGCCAGCCGGCCAGTTCGAGGGCAAGGAAGTCCTGCGCCAGCTCCGTTTCCAGCGTGCGCGGCTGGCCCTGCGCGAAGGCGGGCGCCGGCAGCAGGAGCGCCAGCAAACACAGGCATTTGAAGGTCGTGCGCATCCTCGCCCCCGTCGCGCGCGGGGGTTGGTAGCGCGTTCCGGCCCCCCGCGGCAAGGGACCTGTGCGCGGGGTGCCGGGCGGCGCTACAGTGGCATCCGATTCGCGCCCAACCCCGGATTTCCGACACCCATGCGCCCCGGCCTGCCGTTCCACCCCCCGTTCCCGGTTCCGCCGTATCCGACGACCGGACCCACAGGCCGATGAAGCGCAGCCGCCCCGCCGCCGAAACGCTGGCTGCCGATTTCAAATCCGCGATGCGCCGGCTCGCCGCCGGCGTGACGATCGTGGCGACCGACGGTCGCGGCAAGCCCAACGGACTGACGGCCACGGCCGTGTGTTCGCTGTCGGCCGAGCCGCCGCAACTGCTCGTGTGCGTCAACCGGAACTCCGCCCCCAATGCCGCCATCGCGCGGGCGGGCCGTTTTTCGGTCAACGTGTTGGCCACGCGCCACAAGGCGCTGGCGCTGCGCTTTGCGGGCGCCACGGGCGTGCAGGGGTCCGAACGCTTCGCGCGCGGCGAATGGGTCGCCGCGAAGACCGGCGCGCCCGTGCTCGCCGACGCGATCGCCTATTTCGACTGCACGCTCGTCGATGCGATCCAGTCGGGTACGCACACCGTATTCATCGGCCGCGTGTGCGCGGCGCACGCGCGCAAGACGGGAACGCCGCTGCTCTACGCCGCGGGTGCCTTCCAGGCGCTCGCCCGCAAGACGGCGCGCGCCAAGCGCAGGTGAGGGCGACCGCCCCGCTGCGCGACCCCATCGTCCGGCGCCTTTGGTTGGCGCTGGTCGTCTTCACGACGGGCGACGAGCTTTACCGCGTGGCGCTCGTCTGGCTGGCGGTCGAGATCGTCGGCCGGCAGGCCGGCTACCTGAGCGCCGCGCAATCCGCCTGCATGATGGTGGGTGCCGCACTCGGCGGTACGCTCGTCGCCGGCTACAGCCAGCGCCGCGCGATGTCGATCTTCCTTGTCGCGGGCGCCGTCTGCGTTCTGGTACCACCCGTCGCGTGGTCGCTCGACTATCCGTCGTTCGCGGCGCTGATGGTCCCGGCCGTCGCGGTCTCGCTGATGCGCGCCCAGCTCGAGCCGGCCATCCAGGGCAATCTGCCGCTGCTCGTGCGCGAGCGGGACCTTCTCTTCGCGACCAACGGCCTCATCGACGGCGTGCGGCGAATGGCGCGCATCACGGGGCCGATGCTGGCGTCGGCCCTCGCCGTGGTCGTCGCGGTCCACGACCTGTTCTACCTCTACGCCGCCGCGCTGCTGTTCGCGGCCTATCTCCTGCTGCGCGTCGGCGATGCGCTCCCTTCGCGCGAAGGGCGCGTGGACGCGGGCTTCGTGATGGGCCTTCGCATCGTGCGCGAGGAACGCAGCCTTCGCGCGCTGCTGATGCTGAAAAGCGTGACGGACGCCTGCTGGGTCGTGGTGATCGGTCATGCCCTGCCGCTGACGATCGAGCGCAGCGGCGAAAGCTGGCTCGGCATCTCCGGCGTCGCCGCCTACGGCGTGGGTCTCGCGACGTACGGCATCGCGAACATCACGTCCAACGTCGTCGTCGTCTCGGTGGCACCGACGATTTCCGCGCTGCGCATGGTTCTGGGCAGCACGTGGATGGGCATGGGGCTCGGCGTGATGGGATTGGGCGCGCTGCTGGCGCCGCCGGGCCTGCTGCTGCCCGCACTCTATGTCGGGCTTGCGCTGGCCGCACTCGGCAGCCCCTTCTTCGACATTCCGCTCGCCATGCGCATCCAGATCGCCGGCGGGCTCGGCGTCTCGCGCGCCGCGGCGGCGTCGGTCCATCGCGTGCGCATGTTCATGAACTTCACCGGCATCATGCTGGCCGGCCTCTTCTCGCCGACGCTTTTCGGGGTGTTCGGCGTAGCCCCGACGATGGCAGCGACCGGCGCACTCAGTACGTGCGTGGGCCTTGCTTCCGTTGTCGCGATCCGGCGGCTTCGCCGTCGCGAAGCGCGTTAGCGCTCGACGATCCGCGCGGCCTCGGTATCGCGCGACTGCCAGCCCGCGCGTTCCAGTTCGGGCTGATCGTCCTCGATCTCGGGCAGGCCCACGCACAGATAGGCGACGAACGACCAGTCCGGCGGCGTTTCGAGGATGGCCGCCACGCGCGCTGGCTCGAGGATCGACACCCAGCCCACGCCCACGCCGCGCGCGCGGGCGGCCAGCCACAGTGCGAACACGGCGCCGACGGCCGAATAGCGCAACGTCTCGGGCATCGTGCGCCGGCCGAGTCCGCGGCCGGCGCCCGTGGCCTCGTCGCAGAAGACGGCAAGATGTTCGGGCGCGCGGTCGAGCCCGGCGAGCTTGAGTCGCGCATAGGCGCTTCGGTCGGCGTCGGCCTGTGCGGCCAGCGCCTCGGCATTGCAGCGCTCGAACTCTGCGCGGACGGCCGCCCGGCGCGCGGGATCGCGCACGCGCACGAACCGCCACGGCTGGCTGTTGCCGACCGACGGGGCGAGGCAGGCGCGCTCGACCAACGCGGCGATCGTGCCGTCGGGCAGCGGATCGGCTCGGAATCGGCGTACGTCGCGCCGCCAGCGCAACAGCGAATCGAGCTTTTCCTGGAACGACTTATCGAATTCTGGGGGCGGGGAATCGGGCATCGTGGGCTTGCTGCATGCCTTTAGACCGGCTATCCAACGGCGTCCATATCG
>JAYRKO010000400.1:0-3306 GCA_041905745.1 Tagaea sp.
GGGGCCAGATGCTGGAGCTCCATCGCCGCCCCGCCCGAAACGCGCAAGGTCAGCACGCCCGCTTGCGGTGCCACATCCACGCCCTTGGGCGGGCGCGGCGGCGTGCCGAGCTTTTCGGGCAGCGTCGAAGCGGCCAGCACCGGGCCCACGATGTTCGCCCATTCCGCGACGATGGTCGCGAACGCGGGCCCGCGGCGCTTCAACGCCTCGCGCGTAAGCCGCGGAACCTGTCGTGCGATCGCCTTGAGCGCCATGGCCGGCAGTCTAGACTGCGCGCCCATGCGACTCCAATTCCCAAGGCGATGACGACGGCCCTCGCCGCAGCATTGCTCGCCTGGTACGACCGCCACCGCCGCGTCATGCCGTGGCGCGCGCGGGCGGGCGAGATGCCCGATCCCTACCGCGTGTGGCTTGCGGAAATCATGCTGCAGCAGACGACGGTCGCGACGGTCGGCCCCTATTTCGAGCGTTTCGTGCGCCGCTGGCCGGACGTGAAGGCGCTGGCCGATGCGCCGCGCGAGGACGTGCTGCATGCGTGGGCCGGGCTTGGCTATTACGCGCGGGCGCGCAATCTGCACGCCTGCGCGCAGGCCGTGGCGAACGAGCGCGGCGGCGTCTTTCCCGATACCGAGGAAGGCCTGCTCGAACTGCCGGGCATAGGGCCCTACACCGCCGCCGCGATCGCCGCGATCGCGTTCGGGCGCGCCAGCGTGGTCATCGACGGCAATGTCGAGCGCGTGGCCACGCGCGTCTTCGCGATCGCCACACCGTTGCCCAAGGCGAAAATCGAGGTGCGCGCGGCGTTGGCCGACATCGTGCCGCCCGACCGGCCCGGCGATTTCGCGCAGGCGACGATGGATCTTGGTGCCACGATCTGTTCGCCGCGCCGGCCCAAATGCATGCTCTGCCCGTGGGAGCTGGCGTGCCAGGCGCATGCGGCCGGCGAGGCGGAGAACTATCCGGTCAAGCTTGCGCGCGCCAAGCGGCCCACACGCCACGCCATCGCCTTCGTGCTGACCGACCGTGCGGGTGCCGTGTGGCTGCGCCGACGCGCCGACGAAGGGCTATTGGGCGGCATGATGGAAGTGCCGTCGAGCGAATGGGCCGCTTCCGACCCTTCGGAGAAGGCCGCGCGCGCGGCCGCACCTGCGGCACTGGCGTGGCGCACGCTGCCGGGCAAGGTGCGCCACGGCTTCACGCATTTCGAGCTGGAGCTGACGGTGTGGACCGCGCAGGGACGGCGCGCGGACGTGTCAGGCGGCCAGTGGGTCGCGGCCGACGGGCTCGACGGCGTGGCGCTGCCCACGCTGATGCGCAAGGTGATCGCCCACGCCCTTACGGGCGCGAAAGGCACGCCGAAAAAGAGCCGGCCAACGCGCGCATGATCGCCGCATAGGCCTCGGGGCCCGGCGGAATTCCCACGCCGACATAGTCGAGCGTGCCCATCCTTGCGCTCGTCCCTTCGACGATGGTGCGGACGAGGCCGGGTTCGAATTGCGGTTCGGCGAAAACGCACGTCGCCTCGGCGCGCCGCACGCGCTCGCGGATTTTCTGGATGCGCAGCGCGCCCGGCCGGCGTTCCGGATCGACGGTCACCGAACCCGCGCCCGTCAGGCCGTAGCGCCGTTCGAGATATTGGTAGGCGTCGTGAAACACGATGAAGGGACGTCCGGCGAGCGGGCGCAATTTCGCGCCAAGCTCGGCGTCGAGCGCATCGAGGCGCGCCTGCGTCGCCTTCGCGTTGTTGCGATAGCGCGCGGCGTTGGGCGGGTCGATGGCGACCAGCGCCTCGGCCGCGGCCGCAGCCAGAAGCTTCATGTTCGCCGGGTCGAGGAACATGTGGCCGTCGATGCCGCCCTCGGCGTGCGCGTGGTGATGGCCGTCGTCCTCCCACGCGCCGCCTTCACGGGCCGGAAGCTTCGTGACGTCGTCGATCCCGGCGACGGTCAGCGAACGCGCGCGACCGGCAAAGGCTGCAAGCGGCTTTGCAAGGAACGCTTCGTATTGTGGACCGATCCACACGACGAGATCGGCCGCTTCGAGCAGGCGCGCATCCGACGGGCGCAGCGCGTAGCCGTGCGGCGAACCGCCGCCGCGCACCAGCGTTTCGGGCGTGCCGACGCCGTCCATGACGCCGGCCACGACCGACTGGAGGGGCGGGAAGCTTGCCACGACATGGGGCGCCGCCTGCACCGCGGGGCCGGCGAGAAACATCGACAGGACGAGAATAAAACGACGCATCGCGTTCCCCGTTGCGGGCGAAGGAGACGCGTTATATTATAACATCCATGAAAGCCGCAAGACCCAAGGCCGGCCACAACCACCGCGCCTGCATCGCGACGGCGCTCGCCGCGGCCGAGAAGCTGTGCGCCGGGCGCGGCGAGCAACTGACGGCGCTGCGCAGGCGCGTGCTCGAACTCGTCTGGGCCGGCCACAAGCCGGTCGGCGCCTATCAGGTGCTCGACGCGCTGCGCGCCGACGGCCGCTCGGCCGCACCGCCCACGGTCTACCGCGCGCTCGACTTCCTGCTGGCGCAGGGTCTCGTCCATCGCGTCGAATCGCTCAACGCCTTCATCGGGTGTCCGCATCCGGGCGAGGCGCACGCCACGCAATTCCTGATCTGCAAGGATTGCGGTACGGCGGTCGAACTCGACGATCCGCGCATCGACCGCGCCATCGACGGCACGGCGGCGAAACTCGGCTTCGCGGTGGCCGCGCGCACGGTCGAGATTTCCGGTACCTGCGCCGACTGCCGCGCCCGATGAGTGCGGCCGCCCTCATTTCCGGTGCCGGCATCGTCAAGCGCTTCGAGGCGCGCACGGTGCTCGACCATGTCGACGTCGCGGTGGCGCCGGGCGAGATCGTCACGCTGATCGGCCCGAACGGTGCCGGCAAGACGGTGCTGCTGCGCATCCTGCTGGGTCTGCTGGCGCCCGATGCGGGCCGCGTGACGCGGCGCGCGGGGCTCGTCGCGGGCTACATGCCGCAGAAATTCGCGGTCGACGACAATCTGCCGCTGCGCGTGTCCCGCTTCGTCGGGCTCGCCGGAAAGGTGTCGCGCGCCGAAATCGCGGCGGCGCTGGAAGAAGCGGGCGTGGCCGAGCGCATCGACGATCCCGTGCAGGGGCTGTCGGGCGGCGAATTCCAGCGTGTGCTGCTGGCGCGGGCCCTTCTGCGCAAGCCCGATCTCCTCGTGCTCGACGAGCCGGCGCAGGGCGTGGACGTGATCGGGCAGGACGCGCTCTACGATCTCGTCGGCGCGGTGCGCGACCGCCACGGCTGCGGCGTGCTGATCGTCAGCCACGA
>JAYRKO010000401.1:0-3305 GCA_041905745.1 Tagaea sp.
ACATGGATGGTCGGCGGCGGCACGCGCCTGCTCGAACGCGCCCGTCCGGGCGTCCTTGCGAGCGACCTTGCCGCGTGCGACGCCTATGACGGTGCGGCGGCCGCGGCGAAGGGCCTGCGCTGCCCGGTCGTCTATGCGCTGGGCGACGGCGACCGCATGACGCCGGCCGCCGGCGCGCGCGTGCTCGTCGAGGCGACCGCCGGAGCGCAGGTGCGCACGATCAAGGGGGCCGGGCACATGGCGATGGTCGAGATGCCCGACGAAACGCTCGCGGCCCTGGCCGAGGTCTGCTGAGGATGGAAGCGGCGAAGCTGGCCGCCGGCACGCGCGCGGACTATCGTCATTTCCGCGAAATTCCGACGCGCTGGATGGACAACGACCTCTACGGCCACGTCAACAACGTCGTCTACTACAGCTACTTCGACACGGTCATCAACGCGTACCTCATCGAGGCCGGCGGGTTCGACATACATCACGCAGAGGTAATCGGAGTCGCCGTCGAGACGATGTGTCGCTTCCGTGCGTCGCTCGCCTTCCCGGAGACGATCGATGCGGGCCTGCGCGTAGCACGTCTCGGAAAAAGCTCGGTGCGCTACGAAATCGGTCTGTTCAGGCGCGGCGACGACGTTGCGGCGGCCGAGGGTTATTTCGTCCACGTCTTCGTGAAACGCGCGGATCAGCGTCCGGTCGAGATTCCTGGAGACATACGATCGTCTCTCCAAAAATTGTGTATCAAATAAAATTCATTCCAGAATTGTCTATCAATTTGCGAATCTGCCGGTAAGTTCGCGGCGAAATTTGCCGCGGAGAAACCGGTATGTTCTGCATCAATGCGATCGAGGCCCTTGCCGGGCCGGCCCGTGAGACGCTCTTCCGCGTCGCCCAGCCGCATCTCGACCACGCCCGCATCACCGCGACCGAACTGGCCTTCGATCCCCGCGAGCAGCGCCGCCTGCTGAATGCGGGCATGCGCTTCCAGGAGTTCGTCCAGCGCGTGGCGATCCTGCAGGGCCAGATGATGAAGAACCCGGTGACCGAGCGCGTGCGCCAGATCATCGACATCGTCGACGAAGCGATGCGGCTGGTCGAGCAGACCGCGCGCGAGATTCCGGCCCCGCAGGAGATCGACGCTGCCGTCGTGGATCGGCTGGCGGCGAGCGATCCGGTCTACGGGCCCATCCGCGCCGGTGCGGCAATCGCGGCGAACCTCGCGACGGCCGGGGCGGGCGACTGGGTGGGCAAGGCGAACCGCTGTCTCACGCTGTTCGACAGCCTGACGCAGCCCGAGGCGCTCGACATCGTCGACCAGACGTTGGCCGAACTGCTGCGCCTCAAGCCGGCCGCCACGACGCTGATCGGGCCGCCGGAAAACCTGCCGCTGGTGATCCGCGCGTGCCTGACGGTCGTGGGCGACGTGGAGACCGGCTGGACCACCGCGCCGCCGTTCGTGCAGGCGCTCGCCGCGCGCCAGAAGAAGCGCGCCACGCCGCGCACCGTGCAGGCGGCGATCGAGGTCATCAAGAACGCGCTTTCGAGCCCGGCCTCGATGATCGCCAAGCGCGATCCCGCGCAGGAGATCAAGCAGACGCGCACGCTGCGTGACCGCATCGTCGCCGTGCCCGTCCTCGCGGCGGAGCGCGAACTGCAGGAGATCCTCGCCCGGCGCATGTCGCGCCTGGTGGCGCCGGAACTGCTGGAGCCGCTCGTCGTGCGCGAAATCGGCGCCGGCCGCAAAGCGATCCTGCTGCTGGGCCTGCACGCCGAGATCGGCGATCCGGGCGCGCGCAAGCATCTGGTCACGCATCTCGACCTGCTGGTGGACTCGCGCGAGTTCAAGGACGAGTTCTTCGTTCCCGGCATGAGCCACGACGAGAAGCGCGCGCTTATTGCGCAGGTCGGGCAGGCGATCGGTGCGGCCGATCTCATCGACATCAAGCGCCAGCGCTATCAGGCGATCCTGACGACGACGTTCGCCTTCCTCGGCGAGTCCGGCGACCGGCGCGTGTCGCCGCGGATGATCGCGGGGCCCGAGGACCGCATCCAGATCGGCGGCGTGCGCGTACCGCTGCGCAACTGGAGCGAAACGGGCCTGATGTTCGGTCCCTACAACGGCCTCATCGCGCCTGGCCAGCGCCTGCGCGCCATCGTCATGTTGCGCAATGCGTACATTTCGATGGGTTTCGAGGCGGAGATCGAGATCGTCCGTCAGGTCGACGGGCTGGTCGGTGCCAAGTACAACTGCCCCGACCCGCAGGCGCGCCAGCGCATCAAGGCCCATTTCCGCGCCTGACGGCGCTCGGATGCATACTATTTATTTACCATAGGCAGGTAGTTTGCCGGTCTGGTTGTATGACTGGATCGGCAAATGTTCTGCACCACCCCCGCGGAAGCCTTGGGTCCCGAAGCGCGCGAAACGCTCTTTCGCGTGGGCATGCCCTATCTCGAACAGGCCCGCATTACCGGGACCGAGCTTGCATTCGATGCGCGCGAACATCGCAAACTATTGAATTCAGGGACAAAATTCCAAGAATACATCCAGCGCGTCGCGATCCTGCAGGGCAAGCAGCTGAAAAATCCGGTGACCGAGCGCGTGCGCCAGACGCTCGAACTCGTCGACGGCGCCATGAAACTCGTCGAAACGGAAGCCAAGGGGCTGCCCAACGCGCATGTGGCGGACGCCAGTGTCATCGATAGGCTGGCCGCCGGCGATGCCGTACTCGGCCCCGTGCGCGCGGGCGTGGCGCTCGCCGCCGTGCTGGCCCCGATGGGGCCGGGCAACTGGGTTCTGCGCGGCCAGAAATGCCTCGAATTCCTTACGGGCGTGCGCCATCCGGCGGCCGTGGCGCTGCTCGACCAGACGCTGGCCGAACTGCTGCGCATCAAGCCGGCTTGTGCGGGATTGGTGGCGCCCGCCGACAATGTTGCGGCCGTCGTGAAGGCGAGTCTGGCTCTGGCCGGTGATGCCGATTCCGCGCGCGGAGGCGTCTCGGCCTTCGTCGCCGGGCTCGTCGCCGCCTCGAAGGGGCGCGATATGCCTTTCGTCGGGCGCGCGATCGTCGAGATCCTGAATGGCGCTGTCACGGGGCCGGCCTCGCTCGACAAGCGCGACCCCACGCAGGAACTGAAGGCGACGCGCGACCTGCGCCGCAAGATCGCGGGTCTGCCGCTTCTCGACGCCGACACCGAACTCAAGGAAAACCTGTCGCGCCGCCTCACGCGGCTGACCGCACCCGAAAGCCTCGAGCCGATCATCGCGCGCGAAGTCGGCATCGGGCGCAAGCTACTCGTCCTTCTCGGCCTGCACG
>JAYRKO010000402.1:0-3304 GCA_041905745.1 Tagaea sp.
ACGCTCTCGGCCGAGACGCTGACGCGCCTGTGGACGGAGATCGGCGAGTCGGTCGCGCGCGCGGGCATCCGCAAGTTCGTCATCTTCAACAGCCACGGCGGCCAGCCGCAGGTGGCCGAGATCGTCTGCCGGGACCTGCGCGTTCGCCACAAGATGTTCGCGGTGACGATCAACACCTACGGGCTGGGCAAGCCGCCGGGCCTGTTCCCGGACGCCGAGCTGCGCTTCGGCATCCACGCCGGATCGAGCGAAACCTCGGTGATGATGCATCTGCGCGGCGACCTCGTGCGCGAGGAGGAGCGGCGCAATTTCGAGCCGCTTTCCCAGAAGATCGCCAAGGACAGCCCGATCCTGGCCGGTGAAGGCCGCATCGCCTTCGGCTGGGAGATCCAGGATCTCAACCCTGCCGGTGCGTGCGGCAACGCGCTCGACGCCGACGCCGAAAAGGGCCGCAAGGTCGTCGACCACGCCGCGCGCCGGTTCGTGCAGGCGCTGACGGAAATCGACCGCTATCCGCTGTCGAACATCGCCGTCCGGGGCTGATTATCCACACGCCAATTGGCTCGTTGCCGTTTCGGTCGCCGGCCGTATAGTCGCTTGCGCGGCCGTGCGGACTCGGCCGTCAACTCGTCCATGGTACGGGATTTGCTGACCCCAATCGCCGTTTCCCTCCCATTGCGCTGACCCGCACGACAAGGAGCAAACCCATGAGTCGCAATCGAATTTCGCGCCGCCAATCGCTCGGCCTGCTCGGCGCCGCCACCGCCGCGGCCGCGCTGCCGGCACCGGGCCTGCGTGCGCAGACTCTGGACAAGTTCTCGTACCAGACGAACTGGCGCGCCCAGGCCGAGCACGGCGGCTTCTATCAGGCCGTCGCGACGGGCATCTACAAGAAGTACGGCATCGACGCCGACATCCGCATGGGCGGCCCCCAGCAGGACCCCAACACGCTGCTCGTCGGCGGGCGCGTGGACGCGATCATGTCCAACTCGTTCGCGGGCTTCAATTACGCGCGCGAGGGCCTGCCCTTCGTCGTCGTCGCCTCGGTCATGCAGAAGGACCCGCAGGTCCTGATCTCGCACCCCGGCATGGGCAACGACACGCTGCCCGCCCTCAAGGGCAAGCCGATCCTGATCGGCGCGGGCGGCCGCTCGTCGTACTGGCCGTGGATGAAGGCGAAGTTCGGCTTCACCGACGAGCAGGCGCGTCCCTACACGTTCAACATGGCGCCGTTCCTCGCCGACAAGACGCTCTCCCAGCAGGGCTTCCTGACGAGCGAGGTATTCGCCATCGAACAGGCCGGCGTGAAGCCGGTCGTCCATCTGCTCGCCGACTACGGCTTCGACAACTACCAGACGACGATCAACACGTCGTGGAAGCTCGCCAACGAGAAGCCCGACCTCGTCCAGCGCTTCGTCAGCGCGTCGATCGAGGGTTGGGTCTCGTACATGAAGGGCGATCCGGCCCCGGCCAATGCGCTCATCAAGCGCGACAACCCCGACATGGACGACGTCAAGATCGCCTATGCCCGCAACGCGATGAACGAGAAGGGCATCATCGACTCGGGCGATTCCAAGACGCTGGGCGTGGGCTGCATGACCGACGCCCGCTGGAAGGGCTTCTACGAACAGATGGTCGCCGCCGGCGCCCAGCCCGCGGGCCTCGACCTGTCGAAGGCCTATACGCTGAAGTTCGTGAACAAGCGCGTCGGGATGGGATGAGCGTCTCGACCGCCGCTTCCGCCGGGTCCGCAACGCGACCGGACGGGCAGATCGCCCGTCCGGTCGTGCGCTGCCGCGGCGTCGCAAAGCTCTTCTCGAACGGTACGCTGGCGCTCCAGAACGTCGATCTCGACATCGGCCGCCACCAGTTCGTCTCGCTGCTCGGCCCCTCGGGCTGCGGCAAGTCCACGCTGCTGCGCCTGATCGCGGGCCTCGGCGACGCCTCGGCCGGAACGATCGAATGGCCCGACGCCCGGCACGACGCGGCGGGTGCCGCACTGCCGAGCCTGTCCTTCGTGTTCCAGGAGCCCACGCTGATGCCGTGGGCGAGCGCCATCAAGAACGCGATGCTGCCGCTGACGCTGGCCGGCGTGCCGAAGGAAGAGGCGCGCGGGCGCGCGGCGGAAGCGCTGCGCATGGTCGGCCTCGCGGCGTTCGAGAACGCCTACCCGCGCGAACTTTCCGGCGGCATGAAGATGCGCGTTTCGATCGCCCGCGCGCTCGTGACCAAGCCCGAAGTGCTGCTGATGGACGAGCCGTTCGCCGCCCTCGACGAGATCACGCGCTTCAAGCTCAACAACGACCTGTTGGAGCTGTGGCACGCGTCGAACTTCACGGTCGTGTTCGTCACGCACTCCGTGTTCGAAAGCGTGTTCCTGTCGCAGCGCATCGTGACGATGGCCGCGCGCCCCGGCCGCGTCATCGCCGACATGGACGTGTCGGCCCCCTATCCGCGCGCGGTCGACTACCGGACCTCGCCTCTCTACAACGCCCACTGCAAGCGCGCGTCGGACGCGCTCGAACGCGCGATGGGCCACGCGATCGGTGCCCACTGACATGGCCGAAACGGCTTCCCCGCCCGTCATCACCATCGGCGACGACGCCCCGCCGGTCGTCCTTCAGGAACGCCGCATTCTCGGCGTGAACGCCTCGGTCTGGCCGAAGATCCTGATGCCGCTCTTCGTCGGCCTGCTGACGCTGGCGGTGTGGGAATTCCTCGTCCGCAAGAACGACATCCCGGCCTACATCCTGCCCGGCCCGCTGCTGATCGCCCAGACGATGGTGACCGACTGGGGCACGCTGTCGGGCTCGCTGTGGATCACGCTGTCGATCAGCCTTGCCGCACTGAGCGTCGCCGTGGTGCTGGGCGTGTCGCTTTCCGTGCTGTTCGCGCAGTCGAAATGGGTCGAGCTGTCGTTCTTCCCCTACGCCGTCATCCTGCAGGTGACGCCCATCGTGGCGATCGCGCCGCTGATCATCATCTGGGTGAACGACGTCAAGCTGTCGCTGCTGATCTGCGCGTGGATCGTCGCGTTCTTCCCGATCCTGTCGAACACGACGCTCGGCCTCAATTCGGCCGACCACAACCTTCTCAACCTCTTCCAGCTCTACAAGGCGACGCGCTTCCAGACGCTGCGCTATCTGCGACTGCCCTCGGCGCTGCCGTATTTTCTCGGCGGGCTCAAGATCTCGGGCGGGCTGTCGCTGATCGGCGCGGTGGTGGCGGAGTTCGTGGCGGGAACCGGCGGCAGCCAGTCCGGCCTCGCCTACCGCATCCTCGAATCGGGCTACCAGCTGCGCAT
>JAYRKO010000403.1:0-3304 GCA_041905745.1 Tagaea sp.
TGTGCAGGCACCGAAACCTCGCCCATGCGCACGAGCGCGTCGCCGAACACGCCGGGATAGCCGTTGGGGTTCTTGCCCAGCGTCACCATCACCGCACCCTTGGTGAAGATCGCGATGCCGATGCTGACCATCGTCACGAGCAGCGGCGTGGGTTCGCGCAGCCGGCGCACGCCGACCTGATACGTGACGACGCCCACGACGGCGACCAGCAGCAGTGCCGCCGCCGCCGCGACCGGCAGCGGCCAGCGCGCGACGAAGCCCGCCGCCGCCGCCATGCCGGCCAGCATCACCCATTCGCCTTGCGCGAAATTGACGGCGCCCGTCGAGCGGTAGATCAGGCTGAAGCCCAGCCCGACGAGGCCGTAGACCGCGCCGTTGCCGATGCCCCCGATCAGAACCTGGACGATCGCCGTCGGATCGAATCCCGGCATCAGATCTCGCCGACCGCCTTGTGCGCGAAGCCTTCCACCGTCACGCCGTGCCCGGCGAGGAACGCGCGGGTCTCGCCCATCGCCTTGCGCAGCACCGCGCCCTCCGCCTCCGGCGTCGCGGCACCCAGGCCGGCGGCCGCCGATGCGGCGTCGGCCGCGGCTTCCGCGGCCGCGTGGGGCGACAGCCAGGGCAGGTGATAGCCCGCGAATTCGACGTCGCGCACGTGATGGGCAAGGCGCTCGGCGATCTCCGCGCGCTCGGCCGCGTTCCAGCCCGGCGCGCGGTGTGCGGCATAGACGCGCCCGAACTCGGCGTGGCGCGTCTTGTCGGCGACCAGCCGGTCCAGCACCGCCGCGACGACGGGGTCCTTGGCGTTGGCGCGATGGAGTGCTGCGAGATCACGCTCGAGCGCGTCCTCGAACAGGCACGTCGCGACGATCTGCGCGTCGAGGGAGATGCGCGAATCGAACGCCGTGCGGTGCGCCGAGCGGTTGAAGACGGCTGCGTAGGCGTCGGTCGACGGGCGGGCCGGCGGCCGCGCGCCCTCGCCCGCCAGCGCGCGCGCGAGCATGTCGCACGTCTCGACGTGCCACGCCTCCTCGGTGTTGCGCACCGTGAGGTACATGTGCGTCTCGGCCTCGCGGCCGATCTCCATGCAGAAGCGCACGACCAGCGCCGGTGTCTCGATGAGGCCCGTGCCCTCGATCCACGCGCGCCGGCGCCAAGTCGCGGCACCCGCCGCGCGTTCGGCCGGCGTCAGGCGCGCGCCGTCGAGCTTTTCCCACGGCACGTCGCGCCGCGGGTCCCAGCGCGCGGCCTTGCTGTCGTGGTAGAGCCGGCGCAGCGCCGGGATCGATTCCGACAGCTTCAGCGGGAAGCGTCGCTCGACGAGGACGGGAACGGGATCGCCCAGATCGGCCATGGCGTCACACCGTCCCGAGCTTGGGGTGGCTGAAGGCCGGCAGGTCGATGCCGAAGGCCTCCATGCGCGCGCGGATGCGCTTCAGGCTGTCGACCAGGACGGGCTTTTCCTCTTCCTCGACCGTGGCGCCGAGCCCGGCCTCGTAGGTGAGCCGGTCGGCCTTCACTTCCGCCTCGCTCGCGGGCGATGCGGGTGCGAGCCACGCCGAGTGGTAGCCGTTAAGTTCTACCTTCTCGATCATGACGATGACGGCTTCGCGCACGCGCTTCTTCTGGTCGGCCGGCATGTCGGCCAGCGCGTGCTCGAGGAAGTACCAGCCGAATGCGCAGTGGCGCACCTCGTCGCGCATCACCGCCTTGCAGATCGCCTTGGCGACCGGATCGCGCGAGATGTCGATCAGGTGGCGGAACACGTCGAAGGCGATCTCCTCGGCCGTGCACACGAGTGCCGCGATGATGCCTTCGAGCGGGATCGAGGTGTCGAGCGCCGACTTGCGCACGCCGTGCGTGGCGACGCTGCCCTGATAGGCCTGCACGATCGGCTTTTCGATGTAGCCGCCGAGCTTCTCGGCCATCATGTGGCAGACCTCGGCGTGACGCGTCTCTTCCTGGCTGCGGATCGTGAAGAAGAGCTGCATGTCGGTCGGCCGCCGCTCGACGCCGAAGCGGATCTGCAGCGTCGGGCTTTCGCTGATGGCGCCGTATTCGCTCCACGCCCGGCGGCTCCAGTACTGGCGCGCGGCATAGAGCTGTTCCTCGGTGTAGCGCTTGAGGTCCAGCTCGTGCCACGGGATGTCGACGCGCGGATCCCACTGGTTGCGCGTGGCCGCGTGGAAAAGCTCGCGGATGCGCGGGATGCCGGCGTCGAAATCGGCGGGGAAACGGTCCTCGGGCATGCCGAGCAGGCCCTGGACCATTTCCGTCGCCTGTGCGGGCGACATGTCGCGGGAAAGAAGCATGGCGACCCCCTCTTACGCGTAGTCGGCCAGATTGAAGCGTCCGTTCTTCCAGTCGAGGAGCACGACGTCCGAGGCGCCGAGCCCGGAATGGCGCTGCGCGGAGAAATTGAACACGCCGCTCACGCCCTTGTAGCCGGTCACCTTCTCCAGCGCGTCGCGGACCTTAACCTTGTCGGCGCCGCCGACCTTGAGGGCTTCGGCGACGATCTTCATCGCGTCGTAGGTCTGGCCGACATACTGGTTGGGCACCCGGTTGTACCGCTTCTGGAAGCGGCCCGACAGGTCGACGATGGGCTGGCGCACCGGATCGTTTGCCGGCAGCTGGTCGCCGACCGGGAACTTGACCGACAGCAGCAGCAGATCCTGCACGGCGTCGCCCGCGAGATCCATGTAGCGTTGCGAGACGAAGCCGTAGCTGTGGACGAGCCGGCCCTTGATGCCGAGCTGGCGCGCCTGACGCAGGAAGACGACGCCCACCGGCGCCACCGTCCAGCACACGACGACCTGCGCGTCCGACGCGCGCACGCGCGTGAGCTGGCCGGTCAGGTCGGTGTCGGCCGGGTTGAAGCTTTCGTAGGTCACCTGCAGGCCGCGGCGCTGCGCGACGACCTGCATCTGCTCGACCGCGCTCTGCCCGAAGCCCGAATTGTCGGCGACGAGCGCCACGCGGCGCTGGTTGGTCTTGATGCACCACGCGGCCAGCCGCTCCAGCACCTGATCGTCGTCGGCCGTGCTCTTGAACGAGAAGCGCCGCTCGGCCGCCGGCTCGATGATGCTCATGGCGCCCTCGGTCGCCATGAAGGGAACGCCCGCCTGTTCGCACAGCGGGGCCATCGCCACCGCGATGCCGCTCATGCTGCCGCCACCCACGATCGCGTCGACCTTGTCCTGCGAGAGCAGGCGGCGCGTCGCGTTGATCGCGCGCTGGGTCTGGCTTTCGCCGTCGTAGAAGAACCACTCGATCTTCCGCCCGCCGACGCCGCCGGCCGCGT
>JAYRKO010000404.1:0-3301 GCA_041905745.1 Tagaea sp.
AGCTGGATGATCGTGAACACGATCGCGCTGATCGCCAGCAGCGTGGGCACCATCACGAGAAGACGCCGGATTATGTAGACGAACATGCCGGTGGTCTTCCCCCGCCTAGCGCGCGACCGAAGCCGTGTGCGGCTGCGGCTTCTCGTCGAACCAGAACGTGTCCATGTTGTAGATGCCGAAGAACGCACCCGGATCCCAGTTCCACACGCCCTTGCGCGGAATGTTGCGCAGGCGGTTGGAAACGACGACCGGCTGGCGGACGTTCGCCACGATCCCGATCGTGAACACCTCGTCGGCGTGGATCTTCAGCATGCGCTTCCAGATCTCCGCGCGGCGCGCCTCGCCCGCCGCGGTGCGCCATTCCTCGTTGAGCGCCATCAGTTCCTTGCCGGCGGTCGTATCGACGGGCTCGCCCGCCGTCCCGCCGGTTTCGAAATACTGGCCCCATTTGGGCCACTGCAGGCCCTGCTGGTTCACCGGCGCCAGTTCCTCGGGCGAGAAATCGGGCGTGGCGAGCGCGTTCTCGAGACCGAACCACACGCTCATCTTCGTCTCGCCCGCGAAGATGCGGTTGCGGAAGATCTCGCGCTGCTGCGGGCGGGAATAGAGCTTCACGCCGGCGCGCATCCACGAATCGTGGACGAGTTCGAGCACGTCGACCTGCTCGGTGTCCTCGCCCGCCGTCTCGACGACGACTTCGAGGGGGCGCCCGTCGGGCATCAGGCGCACGCCGCGCGCGTCGCGCTTGGTCAGCCCCATCTCGTCGAGCAGGCGGTTCGCCTCGGCCAGATCGAAGCGGTGCCACGCGCTGCGCAGCTCGGGCGCGTAGAGCGGGCTGCCCGGCAGCAGCGTGTTGGCGCCTTCGACCGCAAGGCCGAAATAGACGACCTGGTTGATCTCGCGTCGGTCGACGGCCAGCGACAGCGCACGGCGGAAGCGCATGTCGCGGTTAAGCGCGCGCCAGACCGGATCGTTGACGTTGAGATTCGGGTAGAGCGCGATCTGCGCGCCCTTGGCCGTGTCCCACAGGATCGTGTCGAACTCGTTGCGCTTGCCGGCCTGTCGCAGGAACGTGTAGTTCGCGAAGCTCAGTCCGCGCGCCTGCAGGTCGGCCTCGCCCGAACCGGTCTTGGCGGCGAGGATCTTGCCGTCGGCGACGTTGAGGATCACGCGGTCGATATAGGGAAGCTGCCGGCCTTCGGCGTCGACGCGGTGGTAATAGGGATTTCGCTCGAACACGAAGCGCTCCGACGGTGCCTTCGTGCGCACGACCCACGGATCGAGTGTGGGCAGGTCGGGATTGTCGTTGCGGTTCAGGTTGTCGAGTCGGTTGTGGAACTGTGCCCAGTTGCGCGCGTTGGCCGCGCGCGCGGTGCGCGCGAGGACCTCGCGCTCGGCGTAGCGCTGGTGGAAGTTCCGCAAGTAATGCGCGGGCCTGTAGATCACGAGCGGGGCGGGCCCCGCGAGCGAGGGCAGGAAGCCCGGGTTGGGCGCGTCCCACGCGTAGCGCACGGTCAGCGCGTCGGGATAGCTCACCTGCGGCGGCTTGCCGTCGACGAACAGCGTCTTGGGCGGCCCGCCGGGCGAAAGCTCCTTGTTGTTCGCGACGTCTTCCCAGTAGTAGCGGAAATCCTCGGACGTGAAGGGCCGTCCGTCCGACCAGCGCAGGCCGGCGCGCAGGCGGAACGTGAAGACACGGTCGCCCTCGTTCTCGACCGCGCGCGCGATGTCGGCCTTGAGGCGCAGGTCGGTGTCGAAACGCACGAGCCGCGCGTAGCCGTAGACCGACATCATCCGCACGTCCTGCGAACGGCCGATCAGCATGCGCATCTCGCCGCCGGGCTTGCCGGGCGTCCAGTCGGGTCGGTTCGGCGCCACGACCAGCGGCTCGGCGGGCAGGCGCTTCTCGATCGGCGGGAAGCGGCCGGCCGCGACGTCGTCGGCGAGCCACGGCGTTTCCTTGAACGGCGCGGCGGCACCGCCGCTTGCGAAGGCGCAGGCGACCAGCAGGCCGGCCGCGAGGCGGACGACGGCGTTCATGCGATTTCCCTCGGCTTCGCGCAGGCGCGCAGGATGTCCGCAGGCGTGCCCACGGCGGCGCGCACGAAATGGCCCTGGCCCAGGTCGATGAAGCCCACGTCGGCCGCCTCGTCGATCGTGAAGGGCTTGGGCCACAGGCGCGGCATCGAGGCGCGGCCTTCCATCAGCGCCGTCAGGTCGAGCGGACGGTCGATGTCGGGCTCGGGTACGGCGGCGAGAAGGGCCTGCGTATAGGGGTGGATGGGCGCCTTGAACAGCGCCGCGCGCGGCGCCACTTCGACGAGGCGGCCCGCGCACATCACCGCGATGCGGTCGGCCATGTAGTCGACGACCGCGAGATTGTGGCTGACGAAGACGTAGGTGAGCCCCAGCGCCTGCTTCAGGTCCTTGAGCAGGTTCAGCACCTGCGCCTGGATCGACACGTCGAGCGCGGAAACCGGCTCGTCGAGCAGCATCAGTTCGGGGCCGAGTGCCAAAGCGCGCGCGATGCCGATGCGCTGGCGCTGGCCGCCCGAGAACGAGTGCGGATAGCGGTTGAGCGCGCGGTCGTCGAGGCCGACGACGCGCATGAGTTCGCTCACCGTCGCGCGGCGCGAGGCGGCGTCGCCCACGCCGTGGATCACCAGCGGCTCGGAGACGATGTCGAACACCGTCATGCGCGGATTGAGCGAGCCGAACGGGTCCTGGAACATGAACTGGACTTGCCGGCGATAGGCGAACAGCGCCTCGCCTTCGAGCGCGTGGACGTCGTGCCCTTCGAACACGACGCGGCCGGAATCGGGCGTCAACGCGCGCATGATCATCTTCGAGACGGTCGTCTTGCCGCAGCCCGATTCGCCCACGAGGCCGAGGCATTCGCCGCGGAACACGTCGAAGCTGACGTCGTCGACCGCCAGGACCGATTGCGGCTTGCCGGCACCAAGGAAGCCCGACTTGCGGATCGTGTAGGTCTTGCGCAGGTTGCGCACCGACAGCACGGGCGCGCGGCGGTCGGGCTTGCCGGCGGCCGGGCCGCGGTTGGCGACGCGCTCGTTGGGGTCGGTCACGCGCTTGCGCATCGTCGCGCCGAGGTCGGTCTTGATCTCGCGCAGCGGGACGAGCCGCTCGCCCGGACCCATGTCGAAGCGCGGCACCGCGTGGAGCAGGGCCTTGAGATAGGGATGCTCGGGACGGCGGAAGATGTCCTCGCGCATGCCCGCTTCCATCACGCGGCCGCGATACATGACGACGACCTCGTCGGCCATGTTCGCCACGACGCCGA
>JAYRKO010000405.1:0-3285 GCA_041905745.1 Tagaea sp.
TGCGCTTGCCCAGCCGCACGATCGGCAGGATCGCCAGCGGGAAGACGACGAAGGCGGCCAGCGCCATTTCCCAGTCCTGGTAGAACATCAGCGCCACGAGGAAGGCGACCGTCAGCGCGTCCTTCGAAATGCCGATCAGCGCCTGCGTGATCGCCTGGCGCATCATGAAGACGTCCTGCGTCAGCCGGTGCGAGATGCGCGAGGTCGCCGAATCGTTGAAGAAGGCGAGGTCGGCGCGCACCATCAGCGCGAAGAGCCGGACCTGCAGGTCGGAGATGATGCGCTGCGCCACGTGGTTGAGCAGCACGCCCTGCGCGTAGCTCGCGAAGCCCTTCACCACCGCCGCGAGGACGACGGCAAGCGGCACGAGGAAGAGCATCGTCGTATTGCGCTCGACGAACACCTTGTCGAGCACCGGCTCCATCAGCCACGCGTTCGCCGCCGTGGCGGCCGAGACCAGCCCCATGCACACGATCGCCACGCTCAGCCGGCCCCAATGGCCGCGGACATGGTCGCGCAGCAGGCGCCGGACAAGCGCGCGCGTGGACTGGTCGTTGAGGACGGGGATCTTCATCGGGTCGGGCTGCTCATAAGGGGCGAAGGCCGGTCTTGGCAACTTGTCCCGCCCGATCGGGGCGGAAAGCGGGCGGGCGGGCGATCAATCCCTTGTGGTCTGCGGTACGGGAAGGAGCGTGGCTACAAATCCCACTGGATCAGAGGGTTACCACGTTTTGTTCCGTGCGCGTTCCGCGACTCGGCCCGACTCGGGTATTTCGTAGGGAACATTCTTTCGACCCCCCAGACTCGGTAGGTTCACCGGCTCTTAAACTTGTACTTTAAGAGTCGCCGGGTTATTGTTGTTTCACCTTTGTACCTGTTCGCCGCCGGCGAATGGGCAAGGGCTCGACGCGCAAAATCTAGTGGTTAAACGGCTGGAAATGCTCAACGAACGTCTCGACCTCCTCGTCGACTACCCCTTCGCCCGGCTGGCGAGCCTGATTGCCGGGGTCGCCCCGCGCAGCAACGAGACGCCCGTCGCCATGTCGGTGGGCGACCCCCAGCACCAGCCGCCCGCCTTCGCGACCGACATCCTCGGCGCCAACGCCGACAAGTGGAATAC
This sequence comes from Tagaea sp., assembly GCA_041905745.1. Lineage (GTDB taxonomy): Bacteria > Pseudomonadota > Alphaproteobacteria > CACIAM-22H2 > CACIAM-22H2 > Tagaea. Next base: position 1,121 of record JAYRKO010000405.1, read on the forward strand.
CTACCCCCCGCTGCAGGGCACGGCCGAGCTGCGGCAGGCGATCGTGGGCTGGCTCGAGCGGCGCTACCGGCTTGCCGGCGGCACGATCGATTTCGAAACGCAGGTCGCTCCCGTCGCCGGCACGCGCGAGGGGCTGTTCATCGTGGCGCTGCTGGCCGTGGGCCGCGCGAAAGGGGACAAGCCCCCGGTCGCGCTGATGCCCAACCCGTTCTACCAGGTCTATTACGGTGCCGCCGTCATGGCCGGCGCCGAGGCGCAGTTCCTGACGACGACGCGCGAGACGGGCTTCCTTCCCGATCTCGACGCGATCCCGGCCGACACGCTCGCGCGCACGGCGATCTTCTATCTGTGCTCGCCCGGCAATCCGCAGGGCGCCATCGCGTCGCGCGAATATCTCGCCAAGGCGATCGGGCTCGCGCGCGAACACGATTTCCTGCTCGTCCTCGACGAGTGCTACGCCGAACTCTACTACGGCGACGCGGCCCCGCCCAGCGGCGTCGAAGTCGCCCACGCGCTGGGCCGCGGGCCCAAGGGCCACGCGATGGACAACGTCGTGTGCATGCACACGCTGTCCAAGCGCAGCTCGGCCGCGGGCATGCGCTCGGGCTTCGTGGCGGGTTCGCCCGCGACGATCCAGGCGCTCAACCGCCTGCGCAGCTATTCGTGCGCGGCCACGCCGGTACCCATCCAGATGGCCTCGGCCGCGCTGTGGCGCGACGAGGCGCACGCGATCGAGACGCGCGCGCTCTACAAGGCGAAGTTCGAGGCGGCGAAGCGCCATCTCGGCGGCCTGCCCGGCTTCCGCGCGCCCGAAGGCGGCATGTTCCTGTGGCTCGACGTCGGCGACGGCGAGGCGGCGACGAAGAAGCTGTGGGCCGAGACCGGCATCAAGGTGCTGCCCGGCGCCTATCTCACCAAGAACGAGCGCGACGGATCGAACACGGGCAAGCCGTATATCCGCGTGGCGCTCGTCCACGATCTCGAAACGGTCGACCGCGCCCTCGCGCGCGTCGCCAAGGTTCTCTAGAGGACGACAAAGATGGCGATCGCAACGCGTATCTCCACCGGCCTGTTCCCCGAAGGGGCGGGCGCGTTCTTCCGCAAGCGCCTCGCCGAATCGGCGGGCTTCGCGCTCATCGTGCTGGCGGGCCTGATCGCGGCGGCACTCCTCACCTACGATCCGGCCGATCCGAGCTTCAGCCGTGCCACCGACATGCGTCCGGCCAACGCGCTGGGCTTTGCCGGTGCGGCCGTCGCCGACCTCATCCTGCAGACGCTGGGCCTTGCCGGCGCGCTCATCCCCGTGACGTTCGCGGCGTGGGGCTGGCGGCTCATGCGCGCGCGCTTCCTGAAGCTGTGGTGGCTGCGCGTGGCGATCCTGCCCGCGACGATCCTGCTCGCCGCGATGGCGCTGTCGACGTGGTCGGCACCGGCCGGCTGGCCGCGCCCGCTCGACACCGGCCTCGGCGGCGTCGTGGGCCGGCTGTTCCTTGCGGGCATGCTCAATCTGGGCGCCGATTTCGGCCGCGGCGCCGACGTGCTGGCGACCGTCGCGGCGGGTGCCGCACTCGTCGCGTTCGTCTTCGGTCTTGCGATCACGTGGGGCGAATACCGCACGGCCGCGTGGGCCAGCGGCTGGCTCGCGCGCAACGCCGCGAAGGGCGCTGCCGCCGGGTGGGCGGGCGCCTCGGCACTCGTCGCCAAGGTGCGGCTGGGCGACCCGGCCGAAGCGCGCGCGCGCGAGAAGCGCGAATTGAAGCGCAGCCGCAGCGAGCCGTCCTTCGACGGCACCGAGGATCCCGAACCCGAAACGGCGCCCGAGCCCGAGCGCCCGCGCCCCACACCGGCCGAACTGGTCGAACGCTCGGCCGCACCCGAGAAGGCCAAGCCCGAGGCGAAGAAGAAGCCCAAGCAGGCCAATCTCGATCTCGCCGTGCAGGGCGAATACCAGGCGCCGTCGATCGAACTCCTCGCCAAGCCCAAGGCCGTGAAGGCCGCGGCGGTGGACGAGACGGCACTCGCCCAGAACGCGCGCCTGCTCGAAGGCGTGCTCGACGATTACGGCGTCAAGGGCCAGATCGTGAAGGTCCGCCCGGGTCCCGTCGTCACGCTCTACGAACTCGAACCCGCCCCCGGCACCAAGGCCGCGCGCGTGGTGGGCCTGT
>JAYRKO010000406.1:0-3284 GCA_041905745.1 Tagaea sp.
CCGTCTTGGCGCGCTTCAGGTCGAACAGGCCTTTGCGCGTGGCCACGAGGATGCGGTTGCCCATATTCGGTCGTTCCTTCCCTTCAGCCGCCCGCGAGCGACTGGAACACGAAGATTTCGTCGCCCGTACCGACGGGATCGTCGAGCGTCGCGCGCGTTTCGTTGACGTAGACGTTGACGTTGCGCCGCAGCCGGTCCTGATCGTCGACGATGTAGGACCGCAGCCGCGCGTTGCCGGCGAACACGTTCTCCAGCACGGCGCGCACGCTCGCACCCGCCACATCGACCGTCGGGCAGGCGACGTGACGCTTCAGGTTGCCGGTGAAGGCGACGCGGGCCACGGGGGGACGGACCGCATCGCGCCTAGCGGACGATGGACTGATACGCCGCCAGTGCCGCCATGTTGACGATCTCGCCCACCGGTGCGCCGATCTGGACGAGCTGCGCGGGCTTGGAAAGCCCGATCAGGATCGGCCCCAGCACCGTGCCGCCGCCCAGCTTCTGGACGAGCTTGGAGGAGATGTTGGCCGAATGCAGGCCCGGCATCACCAGCACGTTCGCCGGCCCGGTCAGGCGGCAGAACGGGTAGAGATTGCGCATCAGGTCGTAGTCGAGCGCCACGTCCGGGCTCATCTCGCCGTCGTACTCGAAATCGATCGTGCGACCGCCTTCGGACATGCGCTCCAGCTCCTGCACCGCCTCGCGGACCTGGCTGCCCTTCTCGCGGTGCGGGTTGCCGAAGTTCGTGAACGAGGTGAGCGCCACGCGCGGCTCGTGACCCAGCCGGCGCGCCGCGTTGGCCGCGGCGATGGCGATCTCGGCCATGTCGCGCGCGGTGGGCAGCTCGGTGATCGTCGCGTCGGCGACGAACACGGTGCGCTCCTTCGTCATCATGATCGACACGCCGATGCAGCGCTTGCCCTTCTCGACGTCGATCACGCGGCGCACGTCGTCGAGCGCCTGGTAGTAGCTGCGCGTCGTGCCCGTCACCATCGCGTCGACGTCGCCTACCGCCACCATCGTGGCGGCGAAGGCGTTGCGGTCCTGGTTGATCAGGCGCTGGCAGTCGCGCAGCAGGAAGCCCTGCCGGCGCAGGCGGCCGTAGAGATGGTCGACGTAGCGCTTGTTGTCCTTCGACAGGCGCGCGTTGTGGATCTCGAGGCCGAGCTCGGCGGCCGACTGCGTCAGTCCCATCGCCTTCATCGTTTCCTCGATGGATTTCTCGCGGCCGATCAGCACCGGCGTGCCGTAGCCCGCGTTGCGGTACGAGATCGCCGCGCGGATCGACTTCTCGTCCTCGCCTTCCGCGAAAGCCGTGCGGCGCGGATTGGCGCGCACCGTCTCGAAGATGCGGTCGAGCATCGCGGCCGTGGGATCGCGGCGCAGCGACAGCGCGTGGCGGTAGGCGTTCATGTCGGCGATGGGCTTGCGCGCCACGCCCGATTCCATCGCCGCCTTGGCGACGGCGGCCGGCACGACCGAGATGAGACGCGGGTCGAACGGCACGGGAATGATGTATTCCGGCCCGTAGCGCAGGCGCTGGTTGGCGTAGGCCGCGTCGAGATCGTCGGGCACGTCCTCGCGCGCGAGGATGGCGATGGCGCGCGCGGCGGCGACCTTCATCTCCTCGTTGATCGTGCGCGCGCGCACGTCGAGCGCGCCGCGGAAGATGAAGGGAAAGCCAAGGACGTTGTTCACCTGGTTGGGATAGTCCGAGCGGCCGGTGGCGATGATGCAGTCGGGCCGCGCAGCCTTCGCCTCTTCGGGCGTGATTTCGGGATCGGGGTTGGCCATCGCGAAGATGATGGGCTTGGGCGCCATCGCGCGGACCATGTCCTGCGTGATCGCCCCCTTGGCCGAAAGGCCGAACACGACGTCGCAGTCTTCGAGCGCCTCGGCAAGCGTGCGCGCCTTGGTGGGCACCGCATGCGCCGACTTCCACTGGTTCATGGACTCGGTGCGGCCCTGGTAGATGACGCCCTTGGTGTCGCACAAAATGACGTTGTTGTGCGGCATGCCCATCGCCTTGACGAGTTCGGCGCAGGCGATGCCGGCCGAACCCGCGCCGTTGATGACCATCTTGGTCGTGCGGATGTCGCGGTTGGTCAGGTCGAGCGAATTTATGAGACCGGCGGCCGCGACGATCGCCGTGCCGTGCTGGTCGTCGTGGAAGACGGGGATGTCGAGCAGTTCGCGCAGGCGCTGCTCGATGACGAAGCACTCGGGCGCCTTGATGTCCTCGAGATTGATGCCGCCGAACGTGATGCCGATATAGCGCACGCACTCGATGAACTTGTCGACGTCCTTGGTGTCGACCTCGATGTCGATCGCGTCGACGTCGGCGAAACGTTTGAAGAGGACGGCCTTGCCCTCCATCACCGGCTTGCCGCCCAGCGCGCCGAGATCGCCCAGACCCAGCACCGCCGTGCCATTCGAGATGACGGCCACGAGATTGCCCTTGGACGTATAGTCGTAGGCCGAGTCCGGGTTCTTGGCGATGTGCAGGCACGGCCACGCCACGCCCGGCGAATAGGCCAGCGACAGGTCGCGCTGCGTGGTCAGCGGCTTCGTCGCGTTGATCTCGATCTTGCCGGCCTTGCCGCCCTGATGGTGGAAGAGCAGCGACTCCTGCTCGGTCACGGGCCCGGTAGCGTTCGACATGTGGCGTTTTCTTTCCCTGGCAGGAGCGGCGATCTGCTTAGGCGGAGCCTTGCCCCGCTGCATTTTTGAAGCCCCTATGCTACGGGGAACGTCCGCCCGCCGTCAAAATCTCCGCCGCAAAAGTTATGCTGCACTGCAATGTCCGAATCTGACTCCTCCGCCACACCGATGATGGCGCAGTACCTGGATTTGAAGCGCCAATATCCGGGCTGCCTACTTTTTTATCGCATGGGCGATTTCTACGAGCTTTTCTTCGAAGATGCGGTGTCCGCTTCGAAGGCACTCGACATTACGCTCACCAAACGCGGCCAACATGCGGGCAAGGAAATACCGATGTGCGGCGTGCCGTGGCATGCCCACGAGGCATATCTCGCCCGCCTTATCCGCCAGGGATTCCGCGTTGCGATATGCGAGCAGGTCGAGGATGCCGCGGAAGCGAAGAAGCGCGGCGGCGGAAAGACGCTCGTGCGGCGCGACGTCGTGCGCGTCGTCACGCCCGGCACGCTCACGGAAGATTCGCTGCTCGACGCGCGATCGAACAACTTCCTCGCCTGCCTCGCCGAGGCGGGCGGCGCGCTGGGTCTTGCGTGGCTCGACATGTCGACCGGCGATTTCCGCGTCGA
>JAYRKO010000407.1:0-3281 GCA_041905745.1 Tagaea sp.
TCCAGAGTACGTGCGCCCGCGCGGTCCTTTTGCCTGAGAGTTTCCGGGGCGGTTGCTCCTTCGGCGCCCGCGGGCGAACCCACAGGTCTCTCCCGCGCGGGAGGCGCGCCCTATGACGGCGCGCAAACCCAACATAACCCGCGGAGTTTCCGGGTCAAGGCGCAGTGCGCAGGGCCTTGATTCCGCGCGATCAAAATTGGGGATAAGTCGGCGACTCGGGGCGGCGCGCTATTTCGCGCCGCGCTGCTTGCGGTTCCAGTCGAGCTGCGCCTCGGACAGCTGGAAGCCGATGAGGATCTGGTAGGACGGCCCGTCGAAATTGTTGGCGAGCGGGATATAGGGCGCCCACTGGTCGATGCGCCCGGTGCGCGGGCGATTGTCGGTCCACTCGAAATCGGCGCTGAAGGTTTCCTTGGCGACGATGTTGCGCTGGGGATCGACGATGGCGACGAAATAGGGCGCGCTCGCCTTGCGCGAACGTTCGGCCGGGCCGCGTTCGGCCGCGAAGGCGATCTGCAGGTCGAGCGTGACCGACGGCTTGACGTTGCGGCCCTTCGAATATTCGCAGGTGATGCGCATGTCGACGACCTGAGCCTGCAGCAGCACGTCGGTGATGTCGCGCCCGGGCCCGTCGCGAAAGCGCACGATCGTGTTCGCGTCGGGCACGATGCCGCCCTGCGGGCACTGGGCCGTGACCTCTTCCTTCGACGCGCAGGCGGAAAGGCCGGCGAGCGCGCCGGCGAGCGCCAGACTTGCGATCAGCCGCTTCACGGAAGGTTCTTGTGGCCGCCGTCGCAGAAGGGCTGGTTCTTGCTGGCCTTGCAGCCGCAGAAGAACATCTTTTTCGCGGCGTCGGCCTGATACTTCACCGGCTGGAAGCCGCTGCCCGCGTGGCTGCCGTCGCAGAAAGGCTGCTTTTTCGACTGGCCGCACGAGCACCACCAGTACGTCTTGCCGGCCTCGACTTCGACGGGATACGGGGCCTTCTGCGGCACGGCGGGCGTGGACATGGCGTGGATCCTCGGGATCGCTTGACGGGTTCGGGCGGGGCTGGCGCCGGGCCGCGACTCCGGTGTAACTAACGCAGCCGACATTAGAGAAACGCCCATGCCCGCACAAGCGCCGCTGACCGTCCTTCTCGCGGGCCCCCGCGGCTTCTGCGCGGGCGTCGACCGCGCGATCCTGATCGTCGAACGCGCGCTCGAAAAGTTCGGCGCGCCCGTCTATGTGCGCCACGAGATCGTGCACAACCGCTTCGTCGTCGAATCGCTGGAAGCCAAGGGTGCGGTGTTCGTCGACGAGCTCGACGCGGCACCCGACGACCGGCCGGTCGTGTTCTCCGCGCACGGCGTGCCGAAATCGGTGCCGGCCGAGGCGCGCCGGCGCAACATGCTCTATCTCGACGCGACCTGCCCGCTCGTCAGCAAGGTCCATTCGGCCGCCGAGAACCACCACAAGGCGGGCCGCCATCTCGTGCTGATCGGCCACGCCGGCCATCCCGAGGTCGTGGGCACGATGGGCCAGCTGCCCGACGGTTCCATCACGCTAGTCGAGGACGTGGCGCAGGCCGAGCGCGTGGAACTGCCCGCGGACCGCGAGCTTGCCTTCTCCACCCAGACGACGCTGTCGGTCGACGACACCGCGGAGATCGTCGCGGTGCTGAAGCGCCGCTTCCCCGACATCCGCCAGCCGCGCGTGGACGACATCTGCTACGCGACGACCAACCGGCAGGCGGCCGTGCGGGCACTCGCCGCGACCGCCGACGCCGTGCTGGTGCTGGGCTCGCCCAAATCGTCCAATTCCAAGCGGCTGGTCGAGGTTGCCAAGCGCGCAGGCTGCGCCAAGGCCCAGCTCGTCCAGCGCGCGAGCGAGATCGACTGGGCGGCACTCGGTCCGATGAGGCGGCTGGGCATCACCGCGGGCGCCTCGGCGCCCGAAGTGCTGGTGCAGGAAACGATCGAGGCCGCGCGCGCGCATTACGACGTGACGCTCGAAGAAGTCGTGACCGCGCGCGAGGACGTGCATTTCAACCTGCCCCGCGCGCTGGAGGGCTAGGCGCGGATGGCCGTCTACACCGACGTCGACGACGACGCGCTCGAAACCTTCCTTGTCGGCTACGACATCGGGAAGCTCGCCGGCTATCGCGGCATCGCGGAGGGCGTGGAGAACTCGAACTTCCTGCTCGACACCGACCGCGGCCGCTACATCCTGACGCTCTACGAGAAGCGCGTGAAGAAGGACGACCTGCCCTTCTTCCTCGGCCTCATGCAGCACCTCGCCGCGCGCGGGCTCGCGTGCCCCACGCCCATCGCGCGGCGCGACGGCACGATGCTGGCCGAATTGTGCGGCCGGCCGGCGGCCATCGTCAGTTTCCTGCAGGGCGTGTGGCCGCGGCGCGTGGCGCTGGCGCACTGCGCGCCGGTGGGCGACGCGCTGGCCCAGCTGCATCTGGCCGGCGAGGGCTTCGCGCTCAAGCGCGCGAACGCGCTGGGTCCCAAGGGCTGGCGGCCGCTCTACGAGGCTTGCGCCACGCGCGCCGACGAGGTCGAGAAGGGCCTCGCCGCCGAACTCGCCGCCGAACTGTCGTTCCTCGAGGCGAACTGGCCCAACGGCCTGCCCGAAGGCGTAATCCACGCCGATCTGTTTCCCGACAACGTCTTCTTCCTCGGCGAGACGTTCAGCGGAATGATCGACTTCTATTTCGCGTGCAACGATTTCCTCGCCTACGACCTCGCGATTTGCCTCAACGCCTGGTGCTTCGAACCCGACGGCGCGCTCAACGCGACCAAGGCGCGCCGGCTGGTCGGCGGCTATGCGAAGCGGCGCGCGCTGTCGGCCGCCGAATACGAGGCGCTGCCGGTCTTCGCGCGCGGCTCGGCGCTGCGCTTCCTGCTGACGCGGCTCTACGACTGGCTCAACCATCCGCCCGGCGCCTTCGTGAAGCCCAAGGATCCCCTCGAATACGCCAAAAAGCTGCGCTTCCATCGCGCCGCCGCCGGATTGGCGTCATACGGAATCGAGAGGAACGCATGAAACGCCTTCTTGCAGCACTGCTGACGATCTTCCTTGCCGGACCGCTACCGGCCCTAGCACTGGACGAAGCGCCGAAACTGTCGCTGCGCCAGACGGCCGAGCGCGACGTGCCGCAGGACCGCCTGACCGTATCCTTGCGCGTCGAAGCGACGGCCGCATCCGCCGCCGCGGTGCAGGCCGAGGTGAACCGCCGCATGGAAGCGGCCGTGGCGCGCGCGAAGACGGTCGCGGGCGTGCGCGTCGTGACG
>JAYRKO010000408.1:0-3275 GCA_041905745.1 Tagaea sp.
GGCGATCATGATGTGGTCCTGGACGGTGAGGCTGTACATCTTCTCTTCTTCTTATCCGTACGAAACGAGGGGAAGCGGCGAGGCGTCGGCGGCGTTCAGCAGGCCGGCATAGCGTTCGGGCAGGGCGCCGAACGCAACGGGCGCGCCGAGATCGGTGCGCAAGTCCGGTTCGGCGAGCAGGCCAAGGGCGAGCGCCAGCCGCTGCGCGTGCGTGCGCGTGGCGCGGCGCGAAGGGCTGACCGAACCGACCTGCGAGGCGGCAAGCGTCAGACGGCGCGAATGGAACGACCCGCCGAGAGCCGCCGGCACGATTCGCGTGCCGTACCAGGAAAGTTCGACGATCGTCGCCTCGAAGCCGGCGAGCGCGATCGCGCGCGCGAGACCGTCGGCGGTACCCGAGCAATGGAAAACGAGATCGCAATCGCCGGCCCCGGCGTCCGTGAGGCCGGCGCGCGCGCGTGCGGCGGCAGACGGGTCGATGCCGAAGATCGAAACGCCGGGCGTGCGCGCGGCAAGCTTCGCGATGCACAGGCCCACCGCGCCGAGACCGACGATCGCGATCCGGTCGCCGACGCGCGGCGGAAAATCCCAAAGCGCGTTGACGGCCGTTTCCATGTGCGCGGCGAGCGGGGCGGCCGCATCGGGTACCGCATCGGGGATCGGGATTGCCGCACCGGCGGGCACGTCGAACACGTCCTGATGCGGATGCAGCGCGAACACGCGCGTGCTCGGCGCATGGCCGTCGCCCGCGACGACCGTGCCCGTCGCGCAGTAGCCGTACTTGACCGGGAATGGGAAATCGCCCGACTGGAACGGGGCACGCATGCGCGCGCGTTCGCCTTCGGGCACCTCGCCCGCCAGCACGAGCCGCTCGGTGCCGCGGCTGATGCCGGAAAGCCGCGTGCGCACGCGCACATGGCCCGGTGCGAGGGGACCGAGGGCCGCCTCGCGCAGCTCGCACCGGCCGGGCCCCGTCACCCACAGGGCGCGCGCGCGATCAGTCGCCAAGGCGGCACTCGAACAGCGTGTCGGCGCCCAGCGCGAAGCGCCGCGTAGGCGGGCGCAGCGCGTCGTCGAGCCGCTCGATGGGCGGCAGTGCGATCGACGGGCGGCCGGAGCCGATCACCATCGGGGCGACGGCGAGCTGCAGCCGGTCGACGCGCCCGGAATTGAGGAAGTGGGAAACCGTGCGCCCGCCGCCTTCGACCAGCGCCAGCTTGACGCCGCGCGCGTAGAGCGCGTCGAGAAGCGCATCGACGTCCATCGCGTCGCCCTTGCGCGGCACGTCGAGTGTTTCCGCACCGGCCGGCGCGTCGCCCGTCCGGCAGCGCGCGAGAACCGTCGGCGCACGCTCGTCGACGAAGACCTTGCGGTCGGCCGGTGCGCGCGCATCGGGATCGACGACGACGCGCAGGCGCGTACGTCCCTCGCAGCGGCGCACGGTGAGCTGCGGATCGTCGAGCGCGACGGTGCCCGCGCCGACGATGACCGCGTCGGCCAATGCGCGCACGCGGTGGAGGTGCAGCAACGCGGCGTCGCAGTTGACGTAGTGCGAGTGGCCCGAAAGCGTGGCGATGCGCCCGTCGAGGCTCTGCCCCAGCAGCGCCACGACCATCGTGCGCTTCGTGCGCGCGCGGGCGGCGACCAGCGGCATGAAGATTTCGAACAGGCTTTGCGCTTCGGCCGTCTGGCGGCCGGAACACTGCCAGCCGCCGTCCGCCGCCAGCGCCAGCGGCCCGGCGCGGCCGTCCTGCGCGCCGGCATCGCGCAGCTGCAGGACAAGCCGCCACGCATCGGCATCGTCGAGCGTGCGCGGCGCCGCGCGGATCGTCATCGGGGTGGGGGCCATGCCGTCCTGCATGAAGATTTCAGGCTACCACAGCGGACCGCCCGCACCCCAGCGCACCAACCGGCCCGCGACGGGAACCCAGGCGATGCCGGCCAACAGGTAGAACACGAGGCTTATCGCCCAATGGTCGGGCAGCCAGCCGCCCAGCGTCGCCGCCGCCCAGACATAGGCCGCGAGGAAGATGAGGATCGCCAGAAATCCGAGGGCCGAACGCGCACTTGGCATGCCGCATATAAATGTTACGAATGCGCGAAATGTCCAGCGCGAACGGGCCGCTTTCGACCTATTACGACCGCCTTTCGCGGTATGGCGCGCTTGCGCGCCTGATTGGGCGCGACGGTGGCCATGCGCGCGCGAGCGTCCATCGGCTGCTGCGCTCGGACGATCCGGCGATCGACCCGGCCGACGTCATACATATGAAGATCGCCGCCCGATTGACGGCGGCACCGGGACGCGTTCTCGATGCCGGCTGCGGGCTCGGCGGAACCAGTTTCCACTTCGCCCGGACGTTCGGTGCGCAGTGCGACGGGCTGACGCTGTCCCCGGCGCAGGCGGCGACGGCGACGGCCGGTGCCGCGGCGCGCGGCCTTGCGGCGCACTGCCGCTTCCGCGTGGCGAGCTACGATGCGCCGCTCGACGGACGCTACGACCTGATCGTGGCGATCGAATCGCTTGCCCATTCGGCCGATCTGTCGGCAAGCCTCGCCAATCTTGCGCTGGCGCTGGCGCCGGGCGGCCTGCTTGCGGTCGTGGACGATGTGCGCGAGCCGACGGCGGATGCGGGCGACGCGGCGGCATTCGTTTCAGGCTGGCAGGCACCCGGCTTCCGCACGCGTGCGCAGTGGCACGACGCCTTCACGGCCGCGGGCTTGAAGATCGCTGCCGAAGACGACCTGACGCCGCTGGTTCCCCGCCGCGCGCCGGCATTGCGCGAGGGGCTGCTGCTCGCCAACCGCATTGCGGCGCTCGTCCCGGTCGCGGGCTGGCGGGGCGTGCTCGCGTCGCACCGCGGCGGGCTCGCCCTCGAACGCCTCTATGCCGCGGGCGGGGCGTCGTACCGGCTCTTCGTCGGCGTATAGTGCGGCCATGCCGATTCGCGAAACCGGACGGAAGACGGAGAACGCCGAGACCGTCGCGATCCAGGCGCTGGGCTGGATCGCCGCGGACGAGGAACGGCTCGGCCGTTTCATGGGGCTTGCCGGCCTGTCGGTCGACGAACTGCGCGTGCGCGCCGGCGAGCCGGAGTTCCTTGGCGGCGTTCTCGATTTCGTGCTGGAGAACGAGACGCTGCTGGTCGAATTCGCGGCCCATGCGGGGCTGAAGCCGGACGCGGTGCTGCGCCTGCGTCGCGCGCTGCCCGGCGCCCCCGTCTGGGAATGAACGGCGCCCTTCCCATCGATGCGGTGCTGGACGAGCTTCGCGCCGC
>JAYRKO010000409.1:0-3272 GCA_041905745.1 Tagaea sp.
AGGTGCGCGCAAGGCCGAGACCGACGCGGCGGGCGATCGGCTCGTCCGTCACGTCGCGCCCATCGAGGACGACCCGCCCTTCGGTCGGCGTCAGCACGCCCGTCATCAGGTTCACGAGGGTCGTTTTTCCGGCGCCGTTCGGGCCGATCAGCGCATGGCGCGCGCCGCGCTCGACGACGAGGTTGACCCGGTTGGTGGCGACGAAGCCGCCGAAGCGCATGACGAGATCGCGCGTCTCGAGAGCGGCCGTCATGGCGTCCGCCCGCGCAGTTTTGCGAACCTGGTGGCACACCACTCCACGACCCGCTCCCGCCCGACGACGACCAGCGCCACGAGGATGGCGCCCATCCAGAACATCCAGTACGCGGGCGTCAGCGTCGACAGCGCGTCGCGCATGAGCGTGAACGCGATGGCGCCGAGCGGACCGCCGTAGAGATAGCCGGTACCGCCGATCACGAGCATGAGCAGGCCATCGGCCGAGCGCGCGAAATCGAGAACCTCCAGGGAAACGAAAGACGTCGTCTGCGCGAGAAGTGCGCCGGCAAGTCCCGCCACCCCGGCCGCGATGGTATAGACGGCGACGATCCGCCGTGCGGTCGGGATCCCGACCGCACCTGCCCGCATGCGGTTTTCCTTGAGCGCGCGCAGCGACGTACCGAACGGCGAATTCACCAGGCGGCGCGCGAAGAGGAAAACCGCGAACAGGACGGACAGGCTGTAGCAATACGCCGTCGTGCCGCCGAAATCGAATTCGAACAGGCCGAGGATCGGCCCCATCGAAATGCCGAGCAGACCGTCGACCCCGCCCGTCACCTCTTCGAACCGGTTGGCCAACTCGACGAAGACCAGCGCCACGCCCAGCGTGACCATCAGGCGGGTAAGATCCGTGCCGCGAATTACGAGGAAACTGGTCGCGAAGCCGACCACGGCAGCGATGGCACCTGCAGTCGCCAATCCGGTTACGGGTTCGGCGATGCCGCCCTTGGCGAGCAGGCCGGCAGCGTATGCACCCACACCGAAGAAGGCGGCGTGCCCGAGCGATACGATGCCCGCAAATCCGAGGATCAGATCGATCGACAGCGCGAACAAAGCAAGGATCGCGATCTCGTTCAGCAGCAAATGGCGTTGCGGCAAGGCGAAAATCGCGACGACCGCGACCGCCCAGAAAGCGAACTCCACCGGGCGCCAGCGGATCGAATTTGCGGCAAGCTGCCGCGCGCGCACGCGCGCGACCGAAATCTCTGCGCTCATCGTGCTCCGCTCCGGACGAACAACCCGTTCGGGCGCCACAGAAGCACGACGAGCATGAAGATGTAGATCGCGAAGGCGCCGAATTTGGGGACGTAGTACTTGCCCGCGACATCGGCAACCCCGAGCAGCACGGCCGCGGCAAACGGTCCGCTGATCGTCGCCGTCCCGCCGACCGTCACGACGATCAGGAAGTAGAGCATGAATTTCAGCGGAAACGTCGGATCGAGCCCGAGGATCTCGGCGCCAAGCGCGCCGCCGAGGCCGGCAAGCCCCGAACCGGCCGCGAACGTCGCGGCGAAAATCATGTTGGTCGGAATTCCGAGCCCGCGCGCCACGCGCGTATCGTCGACCGCCGCCCGCAGCCGACTGCCGAAGCGCGTACGCGCGAGGATCCACTGGAGCGCCACAACGAGCGCGCCGCACACGGCGACGAGGAAGAGCCGATAGGCGCCGATCCCGACACCATAAATCTCGATGCGTCCGCGCAGCCACGACGGCAGTCGGACGATCTGCTGCTGCGATCCCATCAGGAAGTCGGTCGCCGCGACCGCCATGAAGACGAGGCCAATCGAAAAAAGCACCTGGTCGAGATGGGTGCGCTGATACATCCGGCGATAGAGGAGACGCTCGAGGACGAGTCCCGCGGCAGCTGCAGCGGCGAATGCAAAGGGCAGACTCGCCAGAAACGGCAGGCCGTAGCCGTTCATCAGCACGACGGTTGCGTAGCCGCCAGCCATCGCGAAGGCGCCGTGCGCGAGGTTGACGAAATTCATCAAACCCAGCGTCACGCTCAGCCCGACGGCGAGGACGAAGAGCAGCATCCCATAGGCGACGCCGTCGAAAAGGATCGTAAGCATTGGGGGGGAATGTCCGGGAGCTTGCGGACCCGGCCTGAAGGCCGGGTCCGCCGATGCTCAGCGCTTCTTCGCCGGATCGAGAACGGCTTGGAAGGTTGCAAACTCGACGTTGTAGAGTTCGCCTTCGGCCTTCTCGACCTTGCGGACATAGATATTCTGGATCATCTCGCGCGTTTCGGCCTCGATCTTCACGGGGCCGCGCGGCGACTGCCACGACATGCCCTTCATGGCGCCGACGAGTTTCTCGCCGTCGGCCGAACCGCCAGTCGCCTTGAGCGACTCGTAGACGAGATGCATGCCGTCGTATCCGCCCACCGCCATGAAGTTCGGACGGGCATTCTTGTTGGCCGCCTTGAACGCCCGCACGAACGCCTTGTTCGCCGCCGAGGGGTTGGAAGCCGAATAGTGGTGCGTGGTCACGACGCCAAGCGCGACGTCACCCATCTCGTTCAGAATGTCGTCGTCGGTGAGGTCGCCCGTCCCGATGAGCCGCACGCCCGACTTGTCGAGACCGCGCTCCTGGAACTGCTTCATGAACTGCGCCCCCACGCCCGAGGGCACGAACACGAACAGCGCATCGGGCTTCAGGTCGGCCACGCGCTGCAGGAACGGCGCGAAGTCCGGATTGCGCAGCGGTACGCGTACGTCGGCCACGACCTCGCGGCCATCGCGCGCGAACCGTTCCTTGAATGCCTTTTCGGCATCGAGGCCCGGGCCGTAGTCGGTGACGAGCGTCGCCACGCGCTTCAAGCCGTTGTGCGTCGCCCAGTCGGCCATCGGCACGGTTGCCTGCGGCAGCGTGAAACTCGTGCGGACGATGAAGGGCGACTGTTCGGTGATCATGGCCGTTGCGGCTGCCATGACGATCATCGGCTTCTTCGCCTGCGTGGCGAGCGGCGCGGTCGCAAGGGCAAGCGGCGTCAAGCCGAAGCCGGTAAGGAAAGTCACGCGATCGTTGGCGATCATCTCCTGCGCGATTCGGCGCGTGACGTCCGGCGTGCCGGTATCGTCGCGCACGATGAGTTCGATCCGCTTGCCGGCGACCGTGGCCCCGTGCTGGGAAATGTAGAGGCGCGCAGCCGCTTCGATCTGGCGGCCGGTCGACGCGAACGGCCCGGTCATCGGCAGGATCAAACCGACCTTCACAGCATCCTGCGCGACCGC
>JAYRKO010000410.1:0-3268 GCA_041905745.1 Tagaea sp.
GTTCGATCATGTCCCCGTCGCGCACGAGCGCCAGCGGTCCGCCGGCGGCGGCTTCGGGTGCCGAATGGAGGACGACGGTGCCGTAGGCCGTTCCGCTCATGCGCGCATCCGAGATGCGGACCATGTCGCGCACGCCCTGCTTCAGGATCTTGACCGGCAGGGCCATGTTGCCGACCTCGGCCATGCCCGGATAGCCGCGCGGCCCGCAGTTCTTGAGGACGAGAACGCACGAAGGATCGACGTCGAGCCTCGGATCGTCGACGCGCGCCTTGTAGTGCTCGATGTCCTCGAACACGACGGCGCGCCCGCGATGGCGCATGAGCTCGGGCGTCGCGGCGGATGGCTTGATGACCGCGCCGTCGGGCACCAGATTGCCGCGCAGCACCGCTATTCCGCCGTGCGGCTTGAACGGCTTCGTGACCGGGAAGATCACTCGCCGATCGTAGCAGGCGGCATCGGCAACATTCTCGCCGACCGAGCGACCCGTAACGGTGAGTGCCTTCCGGTCGAGCCGCTTTCCAAGTTCTCGCATCACCGCCGGCAGGCCGCCCGCGTAGTAGAACTCCTCCATCAGGTATTCGCCCGACGGCATGAGATTGACGAGGCAGGGGATGTCGCGACCGAGCCGGTCCCAGTCGTCGAGCGTCAGGTCGACGCCGATGCGCCCGGCGATCGCGAGCAGATGGATGACTGCATTCGTCGATCCGCCGATGGCCCCGTTGATGCGGATCGCGTTCTCGAACGCGGCGCGCGTCAGGATCTTGGAAAGGCGAAGATCTTCGCGGACCATCTCGACAATCCGGCGGCCGGCCATGTGCGCCAGCGAATAGCGCCGCGCGTCGACGGCCGGGATCGCCGCATTCGACGGCAGCGCGACGCCCAGCGCCTCGACCATCGAGGCCATCGTCGAGGCGGTGCCCATCGTCATGCAGCTGCCTGCCGAGCGCGACATCGCCGCTTCGGCGCTCTCGAACTCGGCCCGGCTCATCTTGCCGGCGCGGACGTCCTCCGAATAGCGCCACATGTCGGTTCCGGAGCCCATCAGTTCGCCGCGGAAACGCCCATTCAGCATGGGGCCGCCGGAAACGACGATCGTCGGCAGGTCGCAGCTCGCCGCCCCCATCAGCAGTGACGGTGTCGTCTTGTCGCATCCGGCGAGGAGAACGACGCCGTCGATCGGATTCCCGCGGATCGACTCTTCGACGTCCATGCTCGCGAGGTTGCGGAAAAGCATCGCCGTCGGACGCAGGTTCGACTCGCCCAGCGACATGACGGGGAATTCGAGCGGGAACCCGCCCATCTCGTAGACGCCGCGCTTCACATGCTCGGCCACCTTGCGCAGGTGCGAGTTGCACGGCGTCAGTTCGGACCATGTGTTGCAGATGCCGATGACCGGGCGGCCGTCGAACAGGTGGTTCGGCAGCCCCTGGTTCTTCATCCAGCTGCGATGCGCGAAGCCGTCGCGGTCGGACTTTCCGAACCAGGCGGTCGAGCGCAGCTTGCGCGATTTCGGTTTCAAGCTCTTTGTCTCCTGCGAAGCGCGTTCGTCAGCGGGTGCGGCGCGCGCGGCCGCGCGCGAGAGCGGACATCGCCTGACGCACGTCGGTCTCGGAATCGTCCAGCAATGCCAGCATCGCTTCGCGTGCTGCATTCGTGTCGTGCCGGCGGATCGCGTCGAGGACGACGCCATGGGCGGGCAGGGAGTGCCGCTGGCCGGCGGGGTTGGCGTCGGAAAGCCGGAAACTCATGGTCAGGGCGGTCTCGATGATCGCCGCGAGCGAATGGAGCAGTTCGTTTCCCGTCGCCCGGATGATCGTCTGGTGGAACGCAAGATCGGGCACGGCGAACCGCTCGTTGTCGTCGCCGGCGTCGCCCATTGCCTTGAACGCCCGTTCCAGCGCCGCGATATCGGCGCGCGTGGCATGCGCCGCCGCAAGCCCGGCGGCAAATGGCTCGACCATCTTTCGCAGTTCGAAGACTTCCCGCACGTAGCTTTCGACGGGTGCGGCGGCGAGCCGCCAGGCGAGCACGTCGGGATCGAGGAAGTTCCAGTACTCGCGCGCGCGCACGCGCGTTCCCGTCTTCGGGCGCGATTCGATCAGGCCCTTGGCCGCGAGAACCTTGATCGCTTCGCGCATGGCCGTGCGGCTGACGCCGAGGCCGGCGCTCCATGCCTCTTCGCTCGGCAGCGGTTCGCCGGGCGGCAGCTTGCCTTCGACGATCTGCATGCCGATCTCGTGGACGACCTGGCCATGCAGCGAGCGTGCGGAAAATGTCCGTTTGGACGGCGCCGGCAGGTAGGTGCGGGATGCTGTCTTGCTATTCCTCATACTATAATATTACTATCCCGCGGATCGCGCAGGGTCAAGACGGCGCGACGTTCGGGAACGGGGAATGCAGGCGGCTTCGCAGGTCACCAGCGGCATCGATCGGGTTCGGCTTCGCGCCGGCGACAGCACGCTCGAACTCCATCCGGGGATCGGCGGCGCGATCGGCGCGTTCTGGAGCGAGATCGCGGGGCGCAGGATCGACTGGCTGCGGCCGACATCGGATCGTGCGGTTGCGGAGGGCGACGTCGAGGGCATGGCATGTTTTCCGCTCGTGCCGTTCTCGAACCGCATTCGCGCAGGCCGTTTCGAATTCGACGGCGTGGCGGCGTTCGTTCCGCCGCTGCCGGGCCCGCATGCGGAGCACGGGCACGGCTGGCGCATGCCGTGGCGAACCGTCCGTCATACGCGGGATCGGGCGACGATCGAGTTCGAAATGCGCGCGCCCGACTGGCCATTTCCCTATCGCGCGCGCCAAAGCTTCGAGCTGTCGCCCCGTCGGCTTTCCGTCGAACTGTCCGTCGAGAATCTTTCCGTGCGCGCTATGCCGCTCGGCGTCGGCCTTCATCCGTACTTCCCCAGCACGCCAGATTGCCGGCTTCAGGCATCGGTCTCGGGCATGTGGACGATCGATCCGGAGGTGATGCCGGTCGACCTTGTCGAACCACCGCCCGCGCACGCCGATCTCCGGAAGGGCATCGCGCCCGATGGCGTCGAGCTCGACAACTGCTTTCCGGGCTGGGACGGCGAAGCGCGCATCGAGTGGCCGGAACGCGGCGCCTTCCTGTCGATGCGATCGACCGCGCCGCAGCGTTTTCTCGTCGTCTACAGCCCGAAAGGCGAGGGCTATTTCTGCGCCGAGCCGGTCAGCAACTGCACGGACGCGTTCAATCTCGCGTCGGCCGGCCGGACGGATACGGGCATCGTCCGTCTCCCCGGCG
>JAYRKO010000411.1:0-3267 GCA_041905745.1 Tagaea sp.
GTCATCTGTCGCCAGCGGACGGGCGGATCGATTGGCGGCAGATCGGGGTCGTGCGTCTGTGCGCCGGCAGGTCCCGGTACGGCGAGCAGTGCGGCAAGGATGACGATACGAATCACAACCACAGGGAAGCGGTCGGGGATACCCGGGTCAAGCCCGGGCATGACGGAAAGGGTTGAGCTACAAGCGTACTTATAATTGCATATATTCCTCATGCAGCCTATAATCACAGCATCGGCCGAGACCATCCGGCCTGTGCTGTTTGACACGTGAAGATGTCTGTCGGCTGCGCGCGGAGGCGCCTACAAAGGCCGCGTAACCTTCGCCCGCGATTCAGGTGACCTGCGTGGCTGATCAAGGGGATAAACAGGTTACGTAACCTATTGTTCCCTATTTCGCCGGTCGCGGCGCGGATCCTTCGCGGCGGCCGGCTTGCGCGCAGGCGTGCGCAGCGGGCCGAAGCCGTAGCCCGCGGCGACGAGCGCGAAGCTCGGCAGCACGGGGGCGGCGGGAGCCGGTGCGGCGTCGTCGGCGGCCGCGCGCGCAAGGTCCGGCGGCGGGGCCGCCAGCACGAGGCGCAGCAGCGGCAGTGCGACGTTCAGCATGTCTCGTTGAGGACGACGGCGGCGTAGGCGTAGCCGGCCTTCTTGGTGTTGGGCTGCGGCTTCACGCCCGCGCGCGTGTAGCCCGACGCGGCCTGGCGGTCGGCGTTCCACACTTCGGCGATCGCCTTCATGACGCCTTCGTTGACCTTGCGCGCCGACTGGATCGCGCGCTCGTTCTCGATGGCCACCTGATGGACGCGCTTGAGCGCCGTTTCGATCTCGTCCTGCACGACGGGCAGGGCGGCCTTCAGCGCCGGCGCCTTGTCGCGCAGCTGGCGCACGGCAAGCGCGTAGAGGCGCACGAGTTCCTTCTTCTCCTCGGCCATCGCGCCGACTTCCTGCGTCTTCATGTGGACGAGGAGTTCGGTCTCGCGCTCGAGCAGGGCGACGAGGCTCGCCGACACGCGCAGCAGGTTGTCGACCGGGGCGCGCACGCCGGCCGTGTCGGGCGCGGGAAGGGCGGGGTCAACGGGCGATGCCATCGGCTTTCTCCTGGAGCTTGATGATCTCGTTGGCGATCGTGGGCGCGAGACCGATGCCGCCGGTCTGCGTGATCGTCTTGGCGTAGGCGTTGACGAGCATCGAGCGCGTCGTTTCTTCGCCCATGCCGCCGCCGGTGACCTTGTCGACGCCGACGGTCGAGAACATGTGGTTGAACATCTGTTCGAGGAAGACGGTCTCGAAATCCTTGGCGGTCTTCTGCACCGCGGCCGGATCGTTCGTCTTGCCGGCGGGCTTGCGCAGGGCCGAGAGTTTCCGGTCCGCCGCATTCTCCAGCACGGCGGTGCGCGAAAGCTCGATGTCCATGGCGGGGGCGCCGATCATCACAGCACCGAGATCTCGGCCTGCAACGCGCCGGCGGCCTTGATGGCCTGCAGGATCGTGATCATGTCGCGCGGCGTGATGCCCAGTGCGTTGAGGCCGTTTACCAGCTCCTGCAGCGTGACGCTGCCGGGCAGCACGGCCAGACGCTTGCCGGTGCCGTCGTCGACCTGGATGTCGGTGCGGTTGACGGTCGTCGTCGTGCCGGTGGTCGAGAAGGGGTTGGGCTGGCTCACCTGCGGCGTCTCGGTGATGCGGATCGTCAGCGCGCCCTGCGCGATGGCCACCGTCGAGATGCGCACGTTCTCGCCCATCACGATCGTGCCGGACTTCTCGTCGATGACGACGCGGGCCTGCTGGTCGGGCTGGATCTGCAGCTGCTCGATGTCGGTGAGGAAGCCGACCA
The DNA here is from genome assembly GCA_041905745.1 of Tagaea sp. GTDB lineage: Bacteria > Pseudomonadota > Alphaproteobacteria > CACIAM-22H2 > CACIAM-22H2 > Tagaea. Next base: position 1,831 of record JAYRKO010000411.1, read on the forward strand.
TGTCGTTGCGGCGGCCCGGGGGCGGGATGAGGATGACCGTGCCCGGATCGCGCGGGCGGGCGACCGGCGTGCCGGCGAAGGCGTTGATCGCCTGCGCGACGCGCCGCGCGGTCGTGAAGTCGGGGTTGCGCAGCGTGACGTTGGCCGTCTCGAGCGCGGCGAGTTCGAAGGCGATCTCGCGCTCGACGATGGCGCCGTTGGCCACGCGACCGCCGGTCGGCGTGCCGCGGGTGACCGAAGCGCCCGCACCCGCGGCCGCGAAGCCGGAGATGGCGACCGGGCCCTGGCCCACGGCGTAGACCTCGCCGTCGGCGCCCAGAAGCGGGGTGACGAGCAGCGTGCCGCCCATCAGGTTCGTGGCGTCGCCCAGCGCGCCGACGGTCACGTCGAGGCGCGTGCCCTGGCGGGCGAAGGCGGGAAGGGTGGCCGTCACCATCACGGCGGCGACGTTCTTCGTGCGCAGGGTGTTCGAAATGTCGCGGGTGTTGACGCCCATGCGCTCGAGCATGCCGATCACGGACTGCTGGGTGAACGGCGAGTTGTTGATCGTGTCGCCCGTGCCGTTGAGCCCGACCACCAGGCCGTAGCCCACCAGCATGTTCTGGCGCACGCCCTCGAAGTCGGCGATGTCCTTGATGCGCACGCGGCCCTGCGCGTGGGCCGCCTGGGCGGCGGCGAGGGCGCCGGTCGCGACGACCGCGGCCGCAAGGACGATGAACAGGGATTTGATTCGGCTCGCCATGATCTTTCTTTCCGCCCGTGGTTCGGGTTCCGGTTCGATCTTGCGAGGGGTGTGCCAGCGGCGAAATCGTTGTTTTTCAGTTGGTTGACCCCGGATTCCGGGGGGCTCGACCGGCACGTTCGACCCTTCGGCCCGGCAGAAATTGCCGATTGCGGAAAAGCCGCTTCGCCCGCATCTTGGCCCTGTATCCGGGCGATTTCGCGCCGGATCGGGAGCTTTTGCCATGAAGGTCGGCGAGACGGGCGGTCCGCGATCGGTCGGCGGCACGCGGAGCACGGGGCGCACGGGCGGTGCCAAGGGCACCGACTTCGCCAAACTGCTGGAGGACGCGGGCAAGGAGCCCGACGCCGTCGGCGGGGCCGCGCCCGCACATGCCGTGGGGGCCATCCTCGGCGCCCAGGAGGTCGAGGATTCGACCAACGGCCGCTCCAACGCGCGGGCCCGCCAGCGCGGCAACGACATGCTCGACCGGCTGGAAGATCTGCGGCGCGGACTCGTGTCAGGGACGATGTCGCGCCAGGCGCTGCAGGATCTCGCCCAGATGGTCCGCGCCCGGCCCGAGGCCGGCGCCGACCCGCGGTTGCGCGAAATCATGGGCGAAATCGAGCTTCGCGCGGCCGTCGAACTCGCAAAGCTCGACATCTCGCGCTGACCTTCAAAAATCATGTGAATTTTCCCGCGCGGCGCGCTATTTG
>JAYRKO010000412.1:0-3260 GCA_041905745.1 Tagaea sp.
GCGGGCGTCTCGTCGAACACGTCGGCGGCTTCCACGCCCATCTTCAGCTGCACGTGCGCGAGCAGGCCCGCGGCGGCCACGCCCTTGTCGGTCACGATGAGCGGACGCTTGATGCCCAGTGCGGCAAGCTCGGCCGCCAGCGTGTCGAGCGATTCGTAGCCGAACTGGATGCGGGTCAGATACTGGATCAGCGCCATCGTCAGGCTCCGTGGGAAAGGAACACGAACCGGGTCTTGCTGTAGCTGCGCTCGTCGACGGTTTCGAAACCGGCGGGCGGCACGAACGGCTCGTCCTCGGCCAGTTCGACGACGCATACCGCCCCCTTCGCAAGCCACCCGCGCGCGGACAGCGAAGCGAGCACGCCGGGTGCGGCATCGGTGCGGTAGGGCGGATCGAGGAAGACGAGCGTGGCCGGCGCCCATGGCTCGGGCGGGGCTGCGGGAAGCTTCTGCGCGTCGGCCACGACGAGGCGCGCGCGCGGCCCCGCCCCCGTCGCCTTCACGTTTGCCTCGATCGTGCGGCGCGCTTCGGATGCGCGATCGACGAAGGCGCAGTTGGCGGCCCCGCGCGACAGCGCTTCGAGGCCCAGCGCCCCGGTGCCGGCGAAAACGTCGAGCACGCGCGCCCCCTGCAGGCACGAGATGCCGCCGGGCGCGAACTTGCCGTGGCCCAATATGTCGAACAGCGCCTTGCGCTGGCGTTCGCCCGTCGGGCGGATCGCGTCGCCCTCGGGCACGACGAGCTTTCGGCCGCGCCACTGCCCCGCGACGATCCGGATCGTGCCGGGTGCCTCGCCGCGCATGTCAGGCCGGCCGCCGCGGCACGACGAGGTCGGCGACGAGCGTCTGAACGACCTCGCCCGTATCCTCGCGCGTCGTGAACTTGATCTTCAGCATGCCGCGGTCGGGCCTGGAGCGCGACGGGCGGATTTCGAGGATCTCGCATTCGAGGCTCAGCACCGCGCCGGGGCGCAGGGGTTTGGGCCACGCGATGGTGCCGCCCGCCCCGATGACGCCGCCCGCGATGGGCAGCGTCTCGACGATGAGGCGCATCGTCATCGCCGCCGTGTGCCAGCCGCTGGCGGCGAGCCCGCCGAAGAACGTGGCCTTCGCGGCTTCCTCGTCGAGATGGAAGACCTGCGGGTCGAACTTCGCCGCGAAATCCTTGATCGCGTCGGGCTCCACGCGCAGCGCGCCGCCCTTGACGATCTCGCCCACGGCGAAATCCTCGAGATGGCGCTTGTCGCTCATGCGGCGGGCTTGCCCTTCTTGTGCGCGGGTCCCGCGAGTGCCCCCAGCGTCTTGCGCAGTTCGCCCGGGCCCACTTCCTCGATACCGCCGCGCGGCAACCGGTCGAGCGCGAAGGCGCCATAGTCCGTGCGGATCAGGCGGTTCACCTGCAGGCCCAGTTTCTCGCAGATGCGCCGCACCTCGCGGTTCTTGCCCTCGGTCAGCGCGAATTCGAGCCACGCGTTGCGGCCTTCCGGTGCGCCTTCAAGCCGCGCCTCGATCGCGCCGTACTGCACGCCGTCGATCGAAATGCCGTTCTTGAGGCGCGCGAGACGCTCGGGATCGGGCGTGCCGTAGACGCGCACGCGATAGCGCCGCACGAGCCCGGTCGCCGGCAGTTCGAGATGGCGCTTGATGGCGCCGTCGTTGGTCAGCAGCAGCAGCCCTTCGGACAGATAGTCGAGCCGCCCAACCGGCATCAGGCGCGGCAGGCTCGACGGCATGCCGTCGTAGATCGTGCGGCGGCCTTGCAGGTCTTTCGTGGCGACCAGCACTTCGCGCGGCTTGTGGAAGCGGAACAGGCGCGGCCGTTCGCTCGCGGGCAGCTTCACGCCGTCGACCGCAATCTCGTCGCCGGGCTGCACGTTGTAGGCCGCGCGCGGCAGCGTCTTGCCGTTGACGGTGACGCGGCCCTGATCGATCAGCGCCTCGGCCTCGCGGCGAGAACACAGGCCCGCGCGCGCGATCACCTTGGCGATGCGTTCGCCGGCGTGTTCCTCGCTCACCGCGCGGCGGCCTTGATGAAGGCCGCGAAGATGCGGTCGTCGCCCGGATCGATCGAATATTCGGGATGCCACTCGACGCCCAGGCAGAAACGCTTGGCCTTGTGCTCGATCCCCTCGATGACGCCGTCGGGCGCCTTCGCGTTGACGACCACGCCCGGGCCGACGTCCTTGACCGCCTGATGGTGCGCCGAATTGACCGACATGCGCGCCGTGCCCACCGTGCGGTGGAGCAGCGTGCCCGGCACGATTTCCACGTCGTGGCCCGGCTCGGTGCGCGGGTTGGGCTGCTCGTGCGCGAGGCCGTTCGGGAACACGTCGGGCACGTGCTGGTGCAGCGTGCCGCCGAGCACGACGTTCAAAAGCTGCTCGCCGCCGCAGATGCCGAGCAACGGCATGTCGCGCTCGATGGCGCCCTTGACCATCGCGAACTCGAACGCGGTGCGCCGGTCCTTGGTCTTGACGGTCGAATGCTTTGTCGCGTCGCCGAACAGCGCCGGGTCGACGTCGAAGGCCCCGCCCGTTACGAGCAGGCCGTCGAGCCCGTCGAGATAGGCTGCGGCAAGGTCCGGTTCGTGGGGGAGCGGCAGCGGCAGTCCGCCGGCCGCGGCGACCGCACCGCAGTAGTTCTGGCGCAGCGCGTACCACGGCATCTTGGACCAGCCGCCGGCGGGTTCGGAGTCGAGCGTGATGCCGATGCGGGGACGGGACATGGGCTTCCTCTTATCACGGCGGCGATTCCGGCGTAAACGCTTGGGCCATGACCTCGAACTACATGGAAAAGGCGATGGCCGAGGCCCGCGCGGCGGCCGCTGCCGGCGAGGTGCCGGTGGGTGCCGTGCTAGTCGACGGGACGACGGGCGAGATCGTCGCGGCGGCGCACAACCGCGTGGAGCGCGACCGCGACCCGACCGCGCACGCCGAGATGCTGGCGATCCGCGAGGGTGCCCGGAAGCGCGGCGAGAAGCGGCTCGAAGGGCTCGACCTCTACGTCACGCTCGAACCCTGCCCGATGTGCGCACAGGCGATCGCGTTCGCGCGGCTGCGGCGGCTTTACTGGGCGGCGAGCGATCCGAAAGCTGGCGGCGTGGAAAACGGCCCGCGCATCTTCGCACAGGCCGGGTGCAACCACCGCCCCGAGCTGTACGGCGGCATCGCCGAGGCTGAGGCGGCAACGCTGCTGCGCGATTTCTTCAAGGCGCGGCGCTAGACCGCGAAGCGCCACACGCCGTCGACGTTGCGCCGGACG
>JAYRKO010000413.1:0-3253 GCA_041905745.1 Tagaea sp.
CCGCCCTTGGCGAGCAGGTCGAGGGCGACCTGCGCGTGGCGCTCCATGCGCGCGAACTGGTGCACGACCTCGCCGTCCCAGTCGAGGCCGAGCCACTTCATCCCCTCGATGATCGCGTCGGTCGCCTCGGGCGTGGAGCGGGCGCGATCGGTGTCCTCGATGCGCAGCCGGAACGAGCCGCCCGTATGCTTGGCGAAGAGCCAGTTGAAGAGCGCGGTGCGCGCACCACCGATATGCAGATAGCCGGTGGGCGAGGGGGCGAAACGGCAGACGGGTTTTGCGTTGGACATGCGGCGGGACCGGTCGGAATTCCTGAATTTGCGGCGGATGCGCGTTCCTCTATCACGCGCCCGCCGCGGCCGCACGGGCGAAGATGCGGGCGGCCCGCAACGGCCGGCATTTGCGCGGGCCTCCGACCCGCGATAAGCTCGGATTTTCCCGTAAAGTTTGTATTCTAGAAAACAGATGCACCTGAAGGATGCTTTCGCCACCCCGTCCGACGACGGGGCGCGAGGCCTTCGAGGGTTCTGGCTTCGTACGCGCGCGCAGGAGGCGCCGCGCCTCGTGTTGTGGATCCCGGTGCTGCTCGGCGCCGGCATCGCCGCCTATTTCGCGCTGCCCGACGAGCCCGGCCCCTGGTTTGCACCCGCCTTGGTCGCGATCGCGGGTGCGTTCGGAATTCTCGGCCGGTCCGTGGGCGCGGTCCGGTTGCTGGCCACGGTGTTGTGTGCGACGGCGCTGGGCTTCGCGCTCGCGCAGGTCCGCGCACAGTCGGCCGCGGCCCCGGTCATCGAACGGCGGGCGGGGCCGGTTGCGGTGACGGGCCGCGTTCTGTCGGTCGAACCGCGCGCCGATGGCGTGCGCGTGCTGCTCGACCGTCTGTCGATCGAACGCCTGCAGCCGGCTGCAACGCCCGAGACCGTGCGCCTGCGGCTCGACGACGCGGGCGGCGTGCGGCCGGGCGATGACGTGCGCATCGCGCGCGCCTTCCTGATGCCGCCGCCTCAGCCCAGCGCGCCCGGCGCCTTCGATTTTGCGCGGCAGGCCTGGTTCGAGCGCCTCGGCGCGGTCGGCTACGCGCGCGGCGTGCCGGTGATCCTCGACCGGCCGCCGCAACCCGGCTGGCGCCTGCGCGCCAGTGCGGCGCGCGCCGTCGTCGTGGAAAGCATCTTCGCGATCCTGCCCCAGCCGGCCGCGTCGATCGCCGCGGCACTGATCGCGGGCGAGCAGGGTGCGGTACCGGCCGACGTGCTCGACGCCTACCGGGATTCCGGTCTCCAGCACATCCTGTCGATCTCGGGCCTGCATATCGGCATGGTTGCGGGCATCGTCTTCGCGGCCATTCGCATGGTGCTTGCCCTCGCGCCGCCGATCGCGCTGCGCTGGAACACGAAGAAGATCGCGGCAATCGGGGCATTTGCCGCGATCACGCTCTACATGCTTTTCGCGGTGCCCGGCGTGCCGATCCAGCGCAGTTGGCTGATGACGGGCATCGTTCTGGCCGCGATCCTGATCGACCGGCGCGCGATCACGCTGCGGCTCGTCGCATGGGCGGCCGCCGCCCTTCTGGTTGCGGGGCCGGAGAACCTGCTTTCCGCGAGTTTCCAGATGTCGTTCGCCGCCGTCGTGGCGCTGGTGGCGACGTTCGAGGTGGCGGCGCCGCCATTGGCACGACTGCGCGCAAGCGCGGGCCCGGTCGGCCGCGCGGGCATCTGGCTCGGCACGAGCGTGCTCACCTCGCTTGTCGCGGGGATGGCGAGTGCCCCCATCGCGCTCTACCACTTCAACCGGTTCTCGGCCTTCGGGCTTGTCGCCAATCTGCTGGCCGTGCCGTTGACGGGCCTCTGGATCATGCCGTGGGCGGTCGCCGCAGGGCTGCTGTTTCCCTTCGGCCTCGAGAGGTTCGCGCTGGTGCCGATGGGCTGGGGGCTCGACGGACTGACGGCGATCGCGCGCATGGTCGCGGGCTGGGACGGGGCGGTGGCGCTGTTTCCCAGCATGCCGGCGTGGGGACTTGCGGCGACGGCGCTGGGTCTCGTGTGGTTGTGCATCTGGCGCGGGCCGCTGCGGCTGGGCGGCGTCGCGGCGCTGGCGGCAGGGATCGTCTCGATCGCTTTGCAGGTGCCGCCGGACATCCTCGTATCGGGCGACGGGCGTCTTATCGCGGTGCGCGATGCCGGCGGGCGGCTGATCCTGTCGTCCGCCGGCGGCGACAAGTTCGCGCGCGAGACGTGGCTGCGGCGCGACGGCACGGCGGAGGCGCCGGAGACGTGGCCGCGTGCGGGCGCCTCGCGCGGCGGGCGGCTTGATTGCCGGCCGGGGGACTGCGTCTATTCGGGCGAAGGGGCGCGCGTGTCGATCGTGCGCGACGCGCGCGTGCTGCCTGCCGCATGCGGCGGGGCCGACCTTGTGATCGCGACGGTGGGGATCCGCGAGACGTGCCGGCGGATGGCCGGCCGCGTCGTCGACCGCTTCGACCTAGCCGACAACGGCGCGCATGCCGTGTGGATCGCCGGCGGCAGCGTCAGGATCGAAACCGTGCGCGAGGCGCGCGGGAACCGGCCGTGGACGGGCCGCGTGCCTGCCCGCGCAGGCCCGCCTAGTTGAAGCGGCGCATCAGCCCGACGAGCTTGCCCTGCACGCGGATGCGGTCGGGGCCGAAGATGCGCGTCTCGTAGGCCTTGTTCGCCGGTTCGAGCGCGATGGAGGCGCCGCGGCGGCGGAAGCGCTTCAGCGTCACTTCCTGTTCGTCGATCAGCGCCACGACGATCTGCCCGTTCTCGGCCGTCTCGGCCTTCTGGATCAGCACCGTGTCGCCGTCGAGGATGCCGGCCTCGACCATCGAATCGCCCGCGACTTCGAGCGCGAAATGATCGCCGCGACCGAGCATCGTGGGCGGCACGTCGACGGTGTTCGAGGGATCGCGCAGCGCCTCGATCGGCAGGCCCGCGGCGATGCGCCCGTAGAGCGGCAGTTTTACGACTTCGTCCGAATTGGCGGCCATCGCCGCCCCGGGCAGCGTGCCGCGGAATTCGCCCTTCACGACCTGCGGGCGGAAGGCGCGCGTGGCGTCCGGCGCCACCGGTACGATCGCGGGGCCCGACGCGGGCTTCTGGCCCTGCGCATTGAGGTTGTCGGGCAGGCGCACGACTTCGAGCGCGCGCGCGCGATGCGGCAGGCGACGGATGAAGCCGCGCTCCTCGAGGCCCGTGATGAGGCGGTGGATGCCCGACTTCGACTTGAGGCCGAGCGC
>JAYRKO010000414.1:0-3253 GCA_041905745.1 Tagaea sp.
TCGCCCGTCGCGAGATCGAGGAAGGGGAAGGCCGCGGGCTCGATGCCGACGAGTTCGGCGCGTGCCCCGATCCGGTCGAGGAAGCCGAAGACCTCGGCGTTCGACGAAAGGATCACGTGGCCGCCATTGTCGATCTCGCGGTCGAGCAGCGGATCGTGGAACGAACGGCAGCGTCCGCCCAGCGACGGTGCGGCTTCGTAGAGGCGGACATTGGCGCCGGCTTCGGCCAGATCGAGTGCGGCCGCCATGCCGGCCAGCCCGCCGCCGATCACGTGGACGTCGACGCTCACCGGCTTTTCCGGATGCCGCGCAGGACCGCGCGCAGCTTGTCGATCCAGCCCAGACGCCGCGCCGGCAGACGGGCGAGGAGGGCGGCGTAAAGTTCGCCCATGACGATCGCGGGCCGCAGCGCGCGCCGCGCGTCGGCCGGCACCATCGCCTGCGCGGCGGCGAGTTTTTCGCGCGCGCGCCGGGCGAAATCCGTGCGCGGTTCTGGCAGATAGTCGCGCCCGCGCGCGGCGTCTTCCTCGATGTCGCGCAGCACGTTGATGCGCTGCAACGCCTCGCCGAGCGCCAGCGCATAGGCTTCGGCCGCCGGGCCGCTTGCGCCGAAAATCGGCAAAGCGAGCAGGCCGATCGTGCCGGCGACGCGCCGGCAGTAAAGGACGAACGTCGGCTCGTCGAAGCGCTGCGCCTCGAGATCCATGAACTGGCCATCGAGAAGAGCGTCCAGCTCGGCGCGCGGCAGGCCGTAGGCACGCGCGAAGGGCTGCAAGGCGCGCGCGGCGGGATGCGTCGGCACGCCGTCGTAGATCGCGGCGATTTCCGCGCGCCAGCGATCGAGCCCCGCACGCCGCTCGTCGGGCGTGCCGGGCCCGTCGGCGACGTCGTCGATCGCGCGTGCGACGTCGTAGAGTGCGAACAGCGCCTCGCGCCGCGGCCGGGGCAGCAGCAGCATCGCCAGATGGAACGTGGACCGGCTGCGCGCGCTCACGCCGACACGCCGGCCCACAGACCGCGCAGGACGCACATGCCCTTGTCGAGCGAACCGAGTTCGACGCGCGCGGCAAGCGCGTCCTGCCGCGCGAGCCGACGCGCCAGACGCCGCGACACCTCGGCGATGGCCGCCACTTCCATGCGCAGGCGCCGGTCGCGGATCGCGGGTGCGAGGGCCGCCGCCTGCGCGTTGAGCGTCGCCACGCGCTCGAGCACGCGGTCGTAGACGGCGCGCAAGGGCGGCGACATCGCGGGCGCCAGCAGGTCGCGCTCGCCGATGCCGGCTTCGTCGAGCCAGCCTTTCGGGATGTAGAGCCGGCGCAGGTCGAGCCAGTCGGCCGCCGCGTCCTGCAGGTGGTTCAGCACCTGCAACGCGGCGCACAGCGCGTCGGCCGCCGGCCACAGCGCGCGGTCCTCGCCGTGCAGGTCGAGGACGAAGCGCCCGACCGGTGCCGCCGAATAGCGGCAATAGGCCAGAAGGTCGGACCACGAGCGGCACGGCCGGCCGCGCGCGTCGGACTGGAAGGCCTGCAGCAGATGGCGCGCATGGTCGAGCGGGATCGCGCGCGCCAGAAGGATCGCGCGCAGCTCGAGCGCTTCGGCGGGGCCGTCCTCGCCGCGTTCGATCGCGCGGTCGAAGGACGCGAGTTCGGCGAGCTTCGCTTCGGCGTCGCGGTCCGGATCGTCGGCCACGTCGTCGGCCGCGCGCGCGAAGCGGTAGAAGGCGTGCACGGCCGGACGGAGCGCCGGGGCGATCAGCCGGGAGCCGACGGGGAAATTCTCGGTCGTTCGGGTACGCGTGCTCACGGACGTCGATTCCGGCGGGAAGGGGCCTTATATAGCATCGCATGGACCGGGAAGCCCTCGCCGAGGCGGAAGCGACGCTCCGCCGCTACGACGCGGACCGCTGGCGCACGACGCTGTTCGCCGGGCGCGAGACGCGCGCGCGGCTGGTGGCGCTCTACGCGTTCAACGTCGAGATCGCGCGCGTGCGCGAGACCGTGTCGGAACCCGTGCTGGGCCAGATCCGCCTGCAATGGTGGCGCGAGGCGCTGGCCGAGATCGCGGCCGGCGGGCCGGTGCGCAAGCACCCGATCGCCGAAGTGCTGGCCGCGGCGCGGCCCGATGCCGAGACGCTGACGCGCATCGTCGACGCGCGCGAACGCGATCTGGACGATGCGCCCTTCGCCGACCTGGCCGCACTGGAGATGTACGCGCGTGCGACGGCCGGCGACCTGACGCGCGCGGCCTTCACGATGAGCGGGGCCGACGCCACCGACGACGCCGACGACATCGGCACCGCCTACGGCCTTGCGGGCCTGCTGCGCGCGCTGCCGCATTTCGCGCACCGCCGCCGCGCGGTGCTGCCCGAGGACGTCGTGCGGCAAGCGGGCCTGACGCAGGAGGCGATCCACGACGGCAAGGCGGGTGCGGCGATCGCCGCGGCTGTCGAGCCCGTCGCGCAGCGCGCGCGCGACCTGCTGGCCGCCGCGCGTCGACGCGGCGTGCCGCGCAATGCGCTGGCCGCGGCGTTGCCCGGCCGGCTTGCGACGCTGTGGCTCGACCGCCTCGCGCGTCACGGGCACGACGCGTTCGCGCGCGACCTGCAGACGCCCCATCCGGCGGACATCTGGCGCCTGCTCTTCGCCAATCTACTGGGCCGCTTCTGACGGCGGGGCCGCGTCGCCGCCAAGCCACGCGGCGAGATCGGCGCGCGCGCGGTGCGCATAGAGCTTCTTGCGGTCCGCACCCTTGATGCGCTTGCCGGGCCCTTCGGGCAGCGGCGGGAACAGGCCGAAATTGCAGTTCATCGGCTGGAAGGTCTTCGCGTCGCCGCCGCCGGTGAGGTGGGCGAGCAGCGCGCCGAACGCGGTCGTGGGCGGCGGCGGCACGATCGCCTTGCCCAGCCGTTCGGCCGCCGCGAAGCGCCCCGCGAGCAGCCCGATGGCGGCACTTTCCACGTAGCCTTCGACGCCGGTGACTTGCCCTGCGAAGCGCAGGCGCGGTTCGGCCTTGAGGCGCAGCGCGCCGTCGAGCAGGCGCGGGGAGTTGAGGAAGGTGTTGCGGTGGATGCCGCCGAGCCGCGCGAACTCCGCCTTCTCCAGCCCCGGGATGGTGCGGAACACGCGCACCTGTTCGGCGTATTTCAGTTTCGTCTGGAAACCGACCATGTTGTAGAGCGTGCCCAGCGCGTTGTCCTGGCGCAGCTGGACGACCGCCCACGGCCGCCGCCCGGTGGCGGGATCGGTCAGGCCGA
>JAYRKO010000415.1:0-3251 GCA_041905745.1 Tagaea sp.
TCGACCTTCGCGGGGCGCAACCGGGCGGTACGTGGGGCTACACGACGAAGCCCGGAACCGTCGCGCACTGGCCGGGCGGCCTGTGCCTGTGCTTTCCCGCAGCCGGCAGCGTGAACGGCCGGCTCGTTCTGGCGCCGGGCGACATCAATCTCACGTTCAAGCGCTACGTCGAGACGCCGGTGACGCTCCACATCGCGAACGACCATGTCGAACGCATCGAAGGTGCGGGTCTCGACGCGGCGCTGATGGAAAGCTACTTCGCGGCATGGGGCGACCGGTCCGCCTACGCGACAAGCCACGTCGGCTGGGGCATGAACCCCGCCGCACGGTGGGACGCGCTCGCGCTCTACGACAAAGCGCAGACGAACGGAACCGAGCAACGCGCGTTCGCCGGGAACTTCCTCTATTCGACTGGTGCAAACGAGACGGCCGGACGCCACACGCTCGGCCATTTCGATCTGCCGATGCGCGGCTGCACGGTAACGCTCGATGCGAAACCCGTCGTCGAGCGCGGAAAGCTTTGCGCCGATCTCGCGTGACGCGCTTTCGTTGACCTACGTCAATGCGGCGCTTCGCCCTGCGTCGCATTGTCTCTCCATCGATCCAGATGGGGGGAATGCAATGGACACCGTCGACATGCTGTATCTCGGGCTCGTGCTTTTCTCGTTCTTCGCGTTCTCGGGAACGGTGATGTGGGTCCTGCACGACGACGTGCGCAATCGCGCGCGCCGCGACGCCCAGCAACCGCGCGCGAACGACACGGCGGCCCCGCGCGCCCGCGCCGCCTAATCGCGAAGGATTTCCGGTCCGAACGCGTCGGCCGGACAGGGGCGCAGCGGAAAGCGCGCGCGCGGCGCATCGCCTGCGCCGGTCGCCGCGATTTCCGCGCACACGCGCCCTTGGCAAAGGCCCATGCCCGCGCGCGTGGCAAGCTTGATCGCACCCGGTGCGGACAGGTCGAGCGCATGCGCCGCATCGAGGTCGCCGCGCGTCGCACCTTCGCATCGGCACAATACGGTTGCGGCATCGGTCGACGATTCCGGGACATGCGCCCATCGCGACAGCGCCCGCGCCGCGCTTTCGTAACGCGCCCCGCGACCGGCTGCGCGCCGCGCCGCCGCCTGCAGTCCTTGCGACGGCACGCGGCCGAGCTGCGCGACGATCGCCGCCGCTGCAATCGCCGCATCGCATAGCGCCGCTTCGACGCCGCGTATTCCGCGGGCCTCGCCGATCGCGAACAGCGAAGCGACGCTCGTGCGGCAATCGGCATCCGTCCACGCGTGCCAGCCGCCGAGACCGGCATCGTTCACCAGGCGTGCGCCGGCAACCTGCGCAAGTTCCGTATTCGCGCGCAGCCCGAAGCCGAGCCCGACATTCCCGACGACGAACTCCCGACGCGCACCGCCGCCCGTCCGTTCGACCGTCGCGCGCAATGCGCCACCTTCCTTCGCCATCCGGACGACGCGATGCGCCTGAAGGATCGGTACGCCCGCGCGCCTTAGGCGCCAGACGAACCCGAGGGCACGGGCCGCAAGCGACGGAACGCGGGCAAGTGCTGCCGCGAGCGGAAGATCGGGACCCGGTGCTGAATCGACGACGGCCGCAAGCGGTACGCCTGCCGCGCGCAGATCGTCGGCCACGAGATAGAGAAGCGGCCCGGCACCCGCGAGCAGAACGGGCCCTTCGGGAACCACGCCCTGCCCCTTCAGCAGCGCCTGCAGGCCGCCCAGATTGAAGACGCCCGGAAGATCCCAGCCCGGAACGGCGACGTTGCGCTCGATGGCGCCTGTGGCGGCAACCACGAAGCGCGGCTTCAGGACATGTCCCCTTGCGTGCGCATCGACAAGCCAGATCTCGCGGCCGTCGCGCAGATCGACGACTTCGGCACCGGGCACGTGTGCGACCGCCTGCGTACCGGCAAGACGGGCGCGCAATGCGTCACCGGGCGAGCCTGTTGTCGCCTTGCGCCAGATCTGACCGCCGGCCGACGCATTGTCGTCGAGAAGCGTCGTCGCAATCCCCTCGCCCGCAAGCGCCTGCGCGCACGATGCGCCCGCCGGCCCCGCGCCGACGATGACGATGTCGTTGTGCGGAATCCCGGATGCCGCGGACGGCGTTCCGGCGGTGGGTGCATCGTCCGCAGCACCGTCGAATGCGATCCGCATGCCGTCTTTCGCCGGCACGCGGCAGGTTCGCCGATCGCGCACGCCATCGATCGTCGCGACGCACTGGTAGCAGCTGCCGACGGCGCACAGACCACGCCGGATGCCCGATGCGAGCAAGGCGGCCATCGCGGACTCGCCGCTTCGCGCCGGGACCGGCGTTCCGTCGACGAGGATCGATATGTCGGGCGGACCGGCAACGCGCCGGAAGACGTGGCTTGGCATCTCGTTCGCGCGAATTGCGGTCGTTCGCGAACCGTGTCACGAAAGCGCAGCGGGAGCAATTCGCGATGGAACGCGTCGAAACGGAAATCGCGATCTTCGGTGCCGGCATCATGGGTGCGGCGTGCGCCTACGAGCTCGCCAAGTCGGGCCGGCGCGTTCTTCTCGTCGACCGCGCGCAACCGAATGCGGGCAGTTCGGGCGCCTGCGACGGCTACGTTTCCGTCTCCACCAAGACCCCGGGCCCCGCACTGACGCTCGCGCGCGAAAGCCAGATCCTCTATTCCGCACTGGCCGACGAACTCGGCCACGCGCGCATCGACTATGCGCGTCGCGGCGGCCTGATGCTGGTCGAAACCGCCGACGACATCCCGAAGATGGAGGCGCATGCCGCCCTTCTGCGCGAGACCGGCGTCGACGCGCGGCTGGTTGATCGCCGGGCGCTGCTGGCGCTCGAACCCTATCTGTCGCCGGATCTGCACGGTGCCGTCCACTGCCCCGGCGAAGCGCAGGTGACGCCCTATCTCGTCACGCTTGCGCTGATCGAAGCCGCGCGCCAGCACGGCGCCGGCACGATCTGGAACGCGGCACCCGCCGCCTTCGACATTGCCGGCCCGCGTATCGCGAAGGCGGGCATGGTCGGCGCACAAGGCCGCACCTTCGAGATCGTCGCCGAGCAGTACGTGTTCTGCGCGGGCGTCTGGAGCCGCGAGATCGGCGCGCTTGCCGGCCTCGAACTGCCCGTCGTGCCGCGGCGGGGCGAACTTCTCGTCACGACGCGCGGCCGGCAGATCGCATCGCACTTCCTCGTGTCGGCGCGCTACCTCACCGCCAAACTCGATCCGGAAGCGACGAAGACGTCGGACG
>JAYRKO010000416.1:0-3243 GCA_041905745.1 Tagaea sp.
TAGAACGCGCACAGCATCCCCTCGACCTTCTTGCCGACCGCGCCCGAGGTCAGGAACGGCGTGTCGAGAACGTCGGCGATGGCCTTGGCGTCGGCGCCGGAAAGGCCGTGTCGGTAGAAATGCATGGCTGGGGGTTCCCGGTTGCGGCGGAAGGTGCGGGGGATTTGTCGGTTCGGACGGCCGCGCTGTCAACTGTCGCGGCGGGTGGCGGCATTATGCTACAGCGCTGGACCGGAGGAACGCCGCACATGATCCACGTCGTCGCCGTCATCACCGCCAAACCGGGCATGCGCGAGAACATCCTGCGGGAGTTCCGCGCCAACATGCCCAACGTCCATGCCGAGAAGGGCTGCATCGAATACGTGCCGGTCGTCGACGCCGAGGGGATCGGCCCCTTCCAGACGAAATGCGGACCCGACACGTTCGTCGTCGTCGAGAAGTGGGAAAGCGCCGAGACGCTCGCCGCCCATGCCGCTGCCCCGCACATGGCCGCCTACGGCGCCAAGGTCCGCGACTGGATCGCCACGCGCGCCATACACGTGCTGCGGCAGGCGTAGTCCCCGTCACGGATGCGGGCGCGCCCGCGAACCGCTAGAATCCGGCAGGGCCGTCGATTCGAGAGGCAAGGATGCGCGCAGACGAAATGGAAGCTGTGATCCTCGCGGGCGGCATGGGCACGCGCCTGCGCGAGGAGACCGAGCTTCGTCCCAAGCCCATGGTCGAGATCGGCGGCATCCCGATCCTCGTCCACATCATGCGGATCTATCGGCACTTCGGCGTGCGCCGGTTCGTCGTCTGCCTCGGCTACAAGGGCGACGTCATCCGCGATTATTTCATCAACTACCGCCTGCACAACGCCGATCTTGAAGTCGACCTGTCGACCAACGCGGTGCGCGTACTGGGCGACGTGGCGCCGCTCGACTGGACCGTGACGCTGGTCGAGACCGGCGCCGACGCCCAGACCGGCAGCCGCATCCGCCGCGCGCTGCGCCACGTGCGCGGCCAGACCTTCTTCGCCACCTACGGCGACGGCGTGGCCGACGTGAACGTCGCCTCGCTTCTCGAAACGCACGGCAAATCCGGCCGGCTCGGCACGGTCACGGCAGTGCACCCACCCTCGCGCTTCGGCGAGATCGATATCGCCGGCAGCGACGTGCGCACGTTCCGCGAGAAACCGCAGATCGGCGAAGGCTGGATCAACGGCGGGTTCCTCGTGCTCGACCGGCGCGCGGTCGAGGGGATCGCCATCGACGACCCGTCGAAAAGCCTCGAGGTCGACGTGCTGCCGAACCTGGCGCGCGACGGCCAACTCGCCGTGCACCGGCATGGCGGCTTCTGGCAGTGCATGGACACCTATCGCGACATGACGCTGCTCAACGAAATGTGGAAGGGCGGCACGGCACCCTGGAAGGTCTGGAAATGAGTGAGGCGACGATCCGGAAATACTATGCGGCGTTCGACGCGCGCGACTGGGAAGGCATGTGCGCGCTGCTGGCCGAAGACGTCGCGCACGACATCTGCCAGGGCGGCCGGCAGACGGGGCGCGCCGCGTTCCGGAAGTTCCTCGACCACATGGATCGTTGCTATCGCGAGCGCACGCGCAATCTCGTTGTGATGACCGCACCGGGCGGTTCGCGCGCGGCGGCCGAATTCGATCTCGACGGCACCTATCTTGCCACCGACGCGCCCCATCCGCCGGCGCGCGGGCAGACTTATTCTCTGCGCGTTGGCGCGTTCTTCGAACTGCGCGACGGGCTCATTGCACGCGTGTCGAACCACTACAACGTCGCCGATTGGCTCGCGCAGGTGCGATGAGCGGCGTCTCGCTGGAGACGCTGGCCGGCACCGCGATCGCGCCGGTCGTCGAGGATCTGGCGGGCCTGCGCGTGCGCGTTTTCCGCGACTGGCCCTATCTCTACGAAGGTTCCCTTGCGTACGAGCGCAAATACCTCGCCAAGTACGCTGGCATCGCGGAAGCGACGGTCGTCGTCGCGCGCGCGGACGGCATCGTCGTGGGCGCGTCGACGGCGCTGCCGCTCGTGCGGACCGAGCCGGAGCTGCAGGCCCCCTTCCGGGCGGCCGGTCTCGATCCGGCCGACTATTACTACTACGGCGAATCGGTCCTTCTGCCCGAATGGCGCGGGCGCGGCGTGGGTGTGGCGTTCTTCGCGGCGCGCGAGGAGCGTGCCCGTTCGCTCGGCTTTCGCTACGGCACGTTCTGCGGCGTCGTCCGGCCGGCCGACCATCCCGCACGGCCGGCCGATTACGTGCCCCTCGACGAATTCTGGCGCAAGCGCGGTTACGCGCCGCTGCCGGGCGTGACCGCCTCGTTCAGTTGGCGCGACGTCGGCGAGGCGGCGGAAACGGCCAAGCCGATGGCGTTCTGGGCCAAGCGCCTCTGAGCCGGCTTCCCGTCCGGCGGGACGCGGCCTATTCTGCGCCCCGGCGAAATGCGGAGTTTCCGGACGTGTCCGAAATCGACATCCATATCTGCGAAGTGGGCCCGCGCGACGGGCTGCAGAACACGAAGATCTTCATGCCGACCGACGCCAAGAAGGCGTGGCTATCGGCGCTGGCCGCCGCCGGCCTGCCCGAGATCGAGGTATGCTCGTTCGTGAACCCGAAGCTGATCGCGCAGTTCGCCGACGCGAGTGAGGTCGCCGCGCATGCGCTGACGCTGAAAGGCCCGGCCATCGTGGCGCTGGTGCCGAACCTGAAGGGTGCGGAGCGCGCGGCCGCGGCGGGCCTACGGCGCATCACGCTGCCGATTTCGGCGAGCGAGGCGCACTCTCGTTCCAACGTGCGCAAATCGACCGACGAACAGGTCGCCGAACTCGAACGCATCGTGGCGCTGCGCGACGCGCAGGCGCCCGACCGGCGCATGCATGTCGTCGCCGGCATCTCGACGGCGTTCGGTTGCACGCTGCAGGGCGACGTGCCGGAGGCCGACGTGATCGGCCTGTGCGCGCGCGTCGCGGCGACGGGCGTGGACGCCGTCTCGCTCGCCGACACGGTGGGTTACGCCAACCCGCTCCAGGTCCGCCGGCTGGTCTCGGCCGTGCGCGCGGAAATCGGCGGCAAACTTGCCGCGGCGCATTTCCACAACACGCGCGGCCTGGGTCTTGCCAACTGCGTGGCGGCGATCGAGGCGGGCGTGAACGCGCTCGACAGCTCGATGGCCGGGCTCGGCGGCTGCCCGTATGCGCCGGGCGCCTCGGGCAACGTCATCACCGAGGATCTCGT
>JAYRKO010000003.1:0-19584 GCA_041905745.1 Tagaea sp.
GGTTCTGGCCGCCGCGCACGATGCCGAATTCGGCCGCCTGCTTGATCGAGTTGACCGTGTCGCCGCCGGCATTGGCGAGGCCGATGATCTTGGCCTTGCTCGACTGCGCCTGCAGCAGGAACGACGAAAAGTCGTTCGAGTTCAGCGGATGGCGGACCGAGCCGACGACCTTGCCGCCCATCTTGTTGACGACTGCAGCCGTGTCGGCCTCAAGCTGATGGCCGAAAGCGTAGTCCGCAGTCAGGAAGAACCAGCTGTCGCCGCCCGTCTTCACGATGGCGCTGCCGGTGCCGTTGGCAAGCGCCCACGTGTCGTAGGTCCAGTGGACGGTGTTGGGCGAGCAAGCCGCGCCGGTCAGTGCCGAAGAGGCGGCGCCCGAGACGAGGAACGCCTTGTTCTTCTCCTTGACGACCTCGTTCACGGCCAGCGACACGCCGGAGTTCGGCACGTCGACGATCACGTCGACCTTCTCGACGTCGATCCACTGGCGCGCGACGTTCGAGCCGACGTCGGGCTTGTTCTGGTGGTCGGCCGAAACGAAATCGACCTTGAGACCCTTCGCCGCGGCGCCGAAGTCGTCGACGGCCATGCGGGCCGCGACGACCGATCCCGCGCCGGCGAGGTCGGTGTAGAGGCTCGACATGTCCGTGAGGATGCCGATCTTGACGTTGGTCTGGGCGGCCGCCGGCAGGGCGATCGCCACGAGCGCGGTGGCGCCCGCAAGCACGTTCCTGAGTTTCGACATTTTGGTTTTCTCCCTCGCTGCTGTTTCTAGACGCCGAGATATTCGTGGAGTTTGTCCATGTTCGCTTCGAGCGCGTGGTTGGCGATCTCGTCCACGATGCGCCCGTGCTCCATGACGTAATGCCGGTCCGCGACCGTGGCCGCGAAGCGGAAATTCTGCTCGACGAGAAGGACGGTGAAGCCCTCGTTCTTGAGGCGGCGGATCGTGTGGCCGATCTGCTGCACGATGACTGGTGCGAGGCCTTCCGTCGGCTCGTCGAGCAGCAACAGCCGTGCGCCGGTGCGCAGGATGCGGCCGATCGCCAGCATCTGCTGCTCGCCGCCCGACAGCTTGGTTCCCTGGCTCGACAGCCGTTCCTTGAGGTTCGGAAACAGTTCGAAGATCGTTTCGACCGACATTCCGCCCGGCCCGATGGCCGGCGGAAGCATAAGGTTCTCGGCGACATCGAGTGACGCGAAAATGCCGCGCTCCTCGGGGCAGAAGGCGAGGCCCAGACGTGCAATCCGGTAGGCAGGCAGGCCGATCGTCTCGGTGCCTTCGAACCGGACGGAACCCTTGCGGGCGCCGACGAGGCCCATGACGGACTTCATCGTCGTGGTCTTGCCCGCGCCGTTGCGGCCCAGAAGGGTCACGACTTCGCCTTGCCGTACCTCGAAATCGACGCCGTGCAGGATATGGCTTTCGCCGTACCAGGCGTTGAGGCCGCGGACGGAAAGCATCGGATCAGCCATGGCCGGCCCCCATGTAGGCCTGTACGACGTCGGGGTTCCTGGACACCGTGGCGTAGTCGCCTTCGGCCAGCACTTCGCCGCGTGCCAGCACGGTTATCGAATGCGACAGGTCGGAGACGACCGACAGATTGTGTTCGACCATCAGCACGGTCCGGCCGGCCGCAACGCGCTTGATGAGCGCCGCGATGCGTCCGACGTCCTCATGACCCATCCCGGCCGTCGGTTCGTCGAGCAGCATCATTTCGGGCTCGAGGGCGAGTGTCGTGGCGATTTCCAGCGCCCGCTTGCGGCCGTACGGCATTTCGACGGCGGTCGTCTCGGCGAAATCCGTCAAGCCGACCCAGTCGATCAGTTCGCGCGCGCGCTCGTTGAACTCATCGAGCGTGCTTTCGCTGCGCCAGAAGTCGAACGAGTTGCCGCGGCGGCGCTGCAACGCCACTCGGACGTTCTCTAGAACGCTCAGATGCGGGAACACGGCAGAAATCTGGAACGAGCGCACGAGCCCCATGCGCGCGATGTCGGCCGGCGTCGCGCCGGTGATGTCGCGGCCGTTGTAGCGGATCGCGCCGCGTGTCGGATCGAGGAACTTGGTCAGCAGATTGAAACAGGTCGTCTTGCCGGCGCCGTTCGGGCCGATCAGCGCGTGGATCGTTCCCCGGCGAATCTTCAGACCGACTCCGTTCACGGCGACGAAGCCGCGAAACTCCTTGGTCAGCCCCTCGGTTTCGAGGATGAAATCGGGCAAGTGCGCCCTCCCTGCGCGTATTGTTCGTCGTAGCTAGCAGAACGGCGAAAGAGAAATCAATCAAAGTAAGGGTTTGGCTAAAAAAACATCATGCCGATCCTACGAATGTCGCGTGATCGGCAGATTTGACGGCAGACAACAGCAATACTTTGTAAAATCAGTTGTTTGCCGAATGGTTAATCAAATTTTAGACATTTTCGCTTAATTGCGGAAAGCTGCTGTCGGCAAGGGGTTCTGGAGACCCTGAATTGGCCGATCGCAAACGGGAGACTTCGGGACTGATGAGTCCGGCGACCGACATGCGCGTTTCGAGCAACGCATCCCCCGCGCCCGGGCGTTGCCGGGTCGGACTTGTCCAGATCAACAACAGCTTTTCGGGGCAGAACTATCTTCCGTATGCTGTTGGCCTTATCGAAGGATATGTCCGCAAGTACGCGCAGCATCCTTCGAACTACGAGTTCCTTCTTCCGGTCTACAAGCGCCAGCGCGTGGCAGAAACGGTCGAGCAGCTCCTTTCCGCCGATATCGTCGGATTTTCGACCTACGTCTGGAACGTCAAGCTGTCGCTTGCCGTCGCACGCGAACTGAAGGCCCGCAAGCCCGGCATCCTCATCGTGTTCGGCGGACCTCAGGTGCCGGATCGAACCGAGCCCTTCCTGCGCGAAAATCCGTTCATCGACGTCGCCGTCAACGGCGAGGGCGAACATGCTTTCACCAAGCTGCTCGATGCGTGGCCGTCCCGCGACTGGAGCGGCATCGCGAACCTTTCATATCTGCGCGACGGCGCCTTCGTATGTCAGGCGAAGGGGCCGCGCATACGCGACCTGACCGACGTTCCGTCGCCGTATCTCGACGGCATCTTCGCGCCGCTGATGGCGGCCAATCCGAAAGAGAATTGGATCGTCCTGTGGGAGACGAACCGCGGCTGCCCGTTCCAGTGCACGTTTTGCGACTGGGGTTCGGCGACGCAGGCAAAGGTCTTCCAGTTCGATCTCGATCGGCTCGGCCGAGAGATCGCATGGTTTGCCGACAATCGCATCGAGTTCATTTTCTGCTGCGATGCCAATTTCGGAATCCTCGCGCGCGACATCCAACTCGCCGAGACCTTGGCGCGCACGAAGGCGGAGCGCGGCTATCCCAAGGCCGTTTCAGTTCAGAACACGAAGAACGCGACGGACCGCGCATATCTCACGCAGAAGATCCTATCCGATGCCGGCATGAACAAGGGCGTGACCTTGTCGATGCAGTCGCTCGATCCGGGGACGTTGAAAGCGATCAAGCGGCAGAACATCGCGCTCGATACGTACGAGGAACTCCAGCGCCGCTTCACGCGCGATCGCGTCGAGACCTATTCCGATCTCATTCTCGGCCTGCCGGGCGAAACCTACGATTCGTGGGTCGACGGCGTCTGCTGGCTGATGGACAACGGCCAGCACAACCGCATCCAGTTCAACAATCTGTCGATCCTGCCGAATGCGGAGATGGGCGATCCCGCATATCAGGAAAAATACGGCATGCGGACGGTCGTCACGAAGATCGTGAACATCCACGGCGCGCTCGAGACGGATCCCGACGGCATCTATGAAACGCAGGATCTGGTCGTCGAAACCGCTTCGATGCCGGCGGCCGACTGGCGTCGCGCGCGCAGCTTCGCGTGGATGGCGGCTCTCGTGCATTACAACAAGCTGTTGCAGATTCCGATCCTTGTCGCGCATGAGCAATGCGGCGTGCCTTATCGGCGGCTCCTCGAAGCCTTCGTTCGCGCGGATGCGGCCGAATATCCAGTTCTCGGATCGATCCGCGCGTTCTTCGACGACTACGCCAAGCAAATCCAGGACGGAGCCGTCGAGTATGTGTTTTCGGCCAAGTGGCTGGGGATCCATTGGCCGGCCGACGAGTACGTGTTCATCGATCTCGTCGCAGGCGGGCGGCTGGATGCATTCTATGCAGAAGCGCAGAAGCTTCTGCTAGCGACGGTCCGCGAGTTCCGCGGGCTCGTTCCGACCGGCACGCTTGGCGATGCGTTCAAGCTCAACCGCGCGCTCGTGAAGGAGCCTGGCGCTCTGGCCGACATCGAGGTGCGGCTGGAAAGCGACCTCTATCCCTACTACCGCGCGATCCTCGAAGGGCGCAGCGAAGAGTTGGTCGAAGAGCCGGTCGTCTATCGCATCGAGCGATCGAAGGAACCTTGGCCCGTCTTCGACGACTGGTGCCGCGAAGTCGTCTGGTACGGCAACAAGAAGGGCGCGTATCTCTACGGCAACAAGGCGCTCGCCCGCCATCTCGCCGGACATTTCTGACATGCCGCCCCCGGCGCGTTCGCGTCTTCTCGTGACGGGAGCCACCGGCGTTCTCGGCTCGGCCTTCGCTGATATGGCGCGGGCCTTTCCGGATCACGAATTCGTCTTCGTTTCGAGACGCGACATCGATCTTCGTGACGCATCCGCGGTTCGCGATTTCGTCGGACGGGAGCGGATCGCGCGCATCGTCCATCTTGCCGCCATTTCCGG
Organism: Tagaea sp.; assembly: GCA_041905745.1. Lineage (GTDB taxonomy): Bacteria > Pseudomonadota > Alphaproteobacteria > CACIAM-22H2 > CACIAM-22H2 > Tagaea. Next base: position 4,732 of record JAYRKO010000003.1, read on the forward strand.
CGGCATCGACCTCGCGCGCCGATATCCCGCGCGCATCCTGCGCGACAACGTCGCGATGACATTCGCCGTTCTCGACGCAGCCGTCGCGCACCGCTTGGAAAAGGTCGTTCTCACGCTGTCTTCCGGGATGTATCCGGCCGATGCGCCGCAGCCGAATGTCGAAGGCCAGATCCACCTCGGCTTGCCGCACGAAAGCGCCTACTCCTACGCGATGGCCAAGCGGATGATGGAGCCGGCCATCCGCGCGTATCGCACGGAGTACGGCCTCGATGTGATCGGCCTTGTCCCGTCTGGCATCTACGGACCGAACGACAACTACAATCCCGACGACTGCACATGGATCGCGGGACTCGTCCGTCGGTTCTGCGAGTGGGTGCCTGACGGGGAAGACATCTCGATCTGGGGCGACGGGTCGCCGATGCGCGAGATCACATATGCGCCGGACATGGCGCGCGCGTACATGTGGTGCCTGGCGAACCATTCGTCGCCTGACCTGCTCAATGTCGGGTGCGGCGAAGCGCATGCGATCCGCGAAGTCGCCATGCTTTTGGCCGGGATCTGCGGCGTGCCGACCGCGCGGGTCCGCTTCGATCCGTCGCGCGCACGCGGCATCGACAGGCGAGTTACGGACAATTCCACGTTCCGGAAGCTCTCCGGGTTCACCTATACGGATTTGCGCGAAGGGCTTACGGCGACGGTTGCGTGGTATCGGCGCATGCTTGCCGAGAATCCGGCCGCGATCCGCCGATGGGCCCGCATTCAGGCGGAGTGAATTCAATGGCAGAAACGACGCTTCCGTGGCTGGCGGACCCGAACCGCGCACGCGCCTTTCTCGAGCAGTACTGGTACTACGCGATCGAACTGGCGCCGGGCGTGACGACGCCGGGACAACGCTTTCCGAATGTCGCGCTGACCCGCGATCTTCTGTCCCGCGTCGATCTCGAGGGCGCGCGCTGTCTCGACATCGGCACGATGGAGGGGCTTGTTCCCGTCCTGCTCAAGCGACAGGGCGCCGCCGACGTCGTCGCCGTCGACGGGCTTGATTTTTCGGACAAGGTCGCCTGCGTCAAGGCGGCCTACGGCGCCGACTTCGCCTATCTGCCGAACATCATGTCGGGTTCCCTATTGCGGGCACTCGACGAGCGTTATGCAGGCGAAATCACGCGTCATCGCTACGCGGGCGGCATCGAACCGCAGCGGGGCTTCGACGTCGTCGTCTGTTCGGGCGTTCTCTATCACGTGTTCTCGCCGTTCCATGTTCTCGCATCGGCCCGAAGCGCACTTCGGCCGGGTGGACTCATGATCGTCGAGACTGCCGCACTTCCGCTCGACGCGTACATGATGCAGTACAACTTTGCGGGCACGGGATACGTGCTGGGTCCTTCGGACACCTGGTTCCCGACGGTCCCGCTGATCGATCACTTCCTTCGTTTCCTGAAGCTCATTCCGCTCGACGCCTGTTGGCTGCCGGCGGGCGACCATCTCGTTCGGTTTGCCTGCGTCGCGCGCGCAGCCGGGCATCGCCCCACGTTGCCGCAGGAGACGCTCATGGAGCAGGCGGCGTGGAACCTCGAATACGACTCGCTCGTGCGCGACGATTTCGTGAAGGGTGGGGAAACCAAGCCGGTCGCCTATTCGCCGGCGCAGCCAAAGCCCGTCTACCGCGCGGGGCTCGGGACTTGCGATCTCCATGCGACGATGCGCGCCCGGCCGCCGCTCGTGCCGACCCCCGCGAAGGTCGAACTCCGGTTGGGCGATCGCGCGTGAACTTTCGCGTCGCAGCACCGTGGCGTACACCGATTTTCCGGTGGCTTGGCGGCGATCATCCGATGATGACAAGCCTCCTTGCGCCGAGACCAGGCTACGATTTTCTGCTGGATCTTCCGGAGGCCGACGACGATCACCGTGCAGTTGCCGCACGGGAGCGCGACGCGCTGATTGCGGAATTGGAGGCTGCCGCACCGGAAGTTCCGCGCGAAGCTATCGAGAAATTCGTCGAGAGCCGAGATCTAGAGAGCCAAGCGCAGATCGCGGCCGCGGAGCCCGATCTGACGATCCCGCATTCGATGCCCTTTGTTTACGGTCAGCGCCCGTGGATGGCGCCGATCGAAGAGTTGATGACGCTCTTTGCGCCTTTCCTCTGGCACGGGAAGACGGCCAACGTCGACGTTCGATCGACGCCGATCTGGAAACTGGTTCGTGTGATGCTCGAAAGCGACTGCTGCCGGGCCATCTCTTCCCATCTAAAGCACAGCCATTCGTTCATCGGCACGCTCTTCGACAGTCCCAAGATCGCGGCGAAATCACACTTCATTCCGTTCGGAATTTCCTTTCCGCCCGACATCCGAGCACGCATCGAAGCGGCGCAGGACGCCCGGGCGATGCGGCGCGGCTGCACATTCCTGTTCACGAATTCGTGGGGGCAGCAGGACGAAAGCTTCGTCTTGCGCGGCGGCATGGAGACGCTTGCCGCGTTCGGCTCGCTTGTCGCGAGATATCCGGACTGCCGCCTGATCCTGCGTACGCAAATCCCGAAAATGTTCGGGCCGGACTTCGAGAAGTTCGTGCGGAGCATTCCGAACGTCGAGATCGTTGATACGCGGCTTGCATTTTCCGAATTCGTGGACCTCTTCCTGCGTGCAGACGTTTTTTTGATCCCTTCGTGCGGTCTCCACACGGTTTCGCTGCTCGAGGCCATGGCCTGTGGTGCCGTCACGGTCGCGTCCGACGCGCCGGGCGTCGACGAATTCGTTACGGACGGCGAGACCGGCATTGCGGTCAAGGGGCGCCTCGGCAAGACGTCGTGGTACGACCGCTGGGGGTTCCTCAACCAGACTTTCGAACCGCTATTGCGCGCCTACGACAATGCGTTTGCCGAGAATCTCGGGGCTGCAATGGAGAAGCTTGCCGTCGACCGCGATTTCAGAATGTCACTCTCCCGGGCGGGGCGAGACCACGTCGCAAGGAATCACGCGATCGGCCCGTGGGTCGATGGCTTCGGGGCGTTGCTCGACAAGGTCCGTTCTGGGCTGTAGGCGGCCTGTTTGGGTGCTGGACATACGGTATCGGCGGGCGTCATGCTCGACCCATGCCATTTCTCGATCCGGAGCAGGCGCTCCATCTTCTCGGGCATTCGCAGGAACCCGAGGCCGAACTCGATCTCCGGGGAATGCCGCTGGACATCGCGTTGGATCGGCTCCGGTCGCTTGTGGATAGTCCGGTACTTCCGGGGCCGCGCAGGTATGCCATCCGTATCGATCCGCCGCAGCCCGGCGGCGGGGAAACGCTGTTCAAGCCGGTTGGCCGCTTCCTTCTGGAAGCGCGTCGTCGCAACCGGATTGGTCGGATCTCCCCGCTCGCGGAGCCGCCCGGCGGTGGTTATTTCGTCGAAATTGGCGCCAATTGAGGCCTCGCCGGCCGCACGGCGGATGAACGCCGGGACCGTTCCGGTGTATCGTCCAATTCGTGGATACCGTGACCGACAAGACGTCTGAAGACGCGCCAGAGATCCGTGCAGAATTGCATCGCACGTTTTTTTCCGTCTGGCGTTTCGGTTCGAATGCGCTTGTCGCTTGGCGCCCGACGACGACGGGCATGGAAATCCTGACGGCTCCGAAGATCCGGCTTTTCGCGCTCAAGGATGCGCCCCGTCGCGTGTTTGTCGGCGATCGTCTGATGGGCGATCGAACGTTCGACGAAGTGGCCGAGGCATTGCAGTCGCGCGCCCTCGACCTTCGGCTCACGCAGACGATCGGCGACGGGCCGGGTCAGACACCCGCGCGGCTCGTCGAGGAAGTCTTCGCGCAATTCGCGGTCACGAAGACCGACCAGCGGGCCGTGTTGCTCCTCGACATTGTCGGCTTCTCCAAGCTCCAGCCCGAGCAGCAGGCGAGCCAACTTGCCACGCTCGAGTTCGCGCTCAACATTGCTGCCGAGACTGCCCTGGCGCACGGAATCGATTTCCGGATGTGCCGGTCGACAACCGGAGACGGCTTCTACGTTTGGAACGAACGTAAGGGCCTGGATGCCGATATAGACCTGTTTCTAGGGTTCGTCCTTTTCCAGATTTTCCAGGCGGCACTCCGGCGTTCGGTCGCGGTCCCGGAAGCTGTTCCCGAACTTCGCGCCGCGCTTGGTATCGGCAGCCACTACAACTACCGTCAGCCGGACCGGTCGGGCACGAGCCGGAACGACTTCATCGTCGGCGACGTGACGATTCAGGTCGCGCGATTGATCGCGAACTGCCGGCCGGGCCAGATTTTGGTTGGAGCCTTCCATCGATGGGACGACGCCAACGGCGTCTGGATCGACGAAGAGCAATTCGTCGAACGCGTCGCAAGCGGACTTTCGCGCCTCGTCGATTTGCCGGTCATGGGCAATCGTATCGAGCGCACGTCGCTCTACCTGACTGGGCGACGGATGCCGGAGGGGCGTTTCCAGCGCCAGCGGATACGCGTCGTGGACAAGCACGGATTCGAGCACTTCTGCTTCAACATGAAGCTGAACGCGTTCCTCGACGGAGTCGAGCCGTACTACTGCGGCCTCCAACATGCCGAACTGATCGCGGCCCGGCCGGCCGGGTAGCGGGTCAGGGCAGGCGCGCGCCGTCCGTTACGGCGTGACCGATGTTGAATCCCTTGAGGATGGCACCCGTCAAATCGGCATTGAGAAAGCTCGTCGGCTGCGCGCGGTTCGATTGCGTGCCGTCGCTGTTCGAGATCGGCAGCGTGCCGGCGATCGCGTCGGACAATTCGGTCTCGCGCAGCTTCGCACCGTCGAACATCGTCCCGTGGAGCTTGGCGCCGGCGAGATTGGCGTGGAAGAAATCAGCGCCGCGCAAATTCGTCAAAAGAAGGATGGCTCCTTTGAGGCATGCGCCGACGAAGCGCGCATTGCGGAGAATTGCGCCGCTCAGGTCGATTCCAGCCAGATCGAAGAAGCTGAAGTCTGCACCGTCGAGAACCGCCGGCGCCCCCCGACGGCCGACGGACCCAAGCCATTCCGCGTGACTGTCGAGCGCGTCGCGCAATGCGCCCGGGAGCTTTTCCCTGCCCAGCAGCGGCGGATGCTCTTCGACGATGCATCGCGACAGGTCGAGGCTTTTTGTGTCGACGTCGGCGAGACGCGCGCCGGAGAAGTTGGCGCCTTCGGCCTTTGCGTTCGCCAGCTTCGCGCCGGAAAGATCCGCGCCGATCAGGGACGTCTTGCCCATGCGCGCATCCGAAAGGTCTGCACCGCGCAAATTGGCGTAGGCGAGGTTCGTGTTCGCGAGATTGGCGCCGAACAGAATGGCCCCTTCCAGGTTCGCACCTTGAAAGCTTGCGCCCGAGAGATCGACGCCGGCCATCTGGGCGCGGGACGCGGTCGCATACTCCGCCAGGCAATCGGTCAGGTCGGTGACGTCGAGGCCGACACGCCCCGATCCCGAGGCGCCCATCATCACGCCGCCGCGGAAGTCCGCGCCCGCGAGATTGGCGCCATTCATGTTCGCGCCTTTGAGCGCTGCGCCACGCAGCACGGCGCCTGCGAGATTGGCGCCGTTCATGTCTGCGAAGCTCAGATTGGCGCCGAAAAGGTCGGCTTCGACCAACTCGGCGCGTGCCAAGCGGGCTTCGCGCAGGTTTGAGCCCATCAGCCGGGCGCGAACGAGCGAGCGGCCCTCGAAATTCGCCTTCGCAAGATTCTTGTGGGAAAGGTCGTGCGGCTTCTGCGGCGCCCCGGCCAACGCCGCCTTCGTCGCAGCGAGGTATTTTTTTACATCTTCGAGTTCGGATTCGGCCATGGCACGCGAAACGGCGATGTTCCCGGCGATTCGCTCGGGTGCACTGCGGAACTTGCGGAATTTGTGTGCCGGAGTCACGCAAATTGCTGTGACGAAAGCTCCAGCCCGGCGCGATTAGACAAGTTTATTAGATAAATTTCATACCGAATGCATGCGATGTCGGATTTGCAATTTGCGTTACCGGCGCGCCGCGCCGCTTTCATCAACTTGCGGGGAGTCCGGCAGGGCAGGACACGCCCGTCCCACCGAGCCCGCAATAGCCGTTCGGATTCTTTGCGAGATACTGTTGATGATATTCCTCGGCGAAATAGAATGTCGGCGCGTCCACGATTTCGGTCGTGATCTTGCCGTGGCCCGCGCGGGAAAGTGCCGCTCCGTAAGACTCCTTCGACGCAAGGGCGAGCGCCATCTGCTCCGTCGAAAAGACGTAGATTCCCGACCGGTACTGCGTACCGACGTCGTTGCCCTGGCGCATGCCTTGCGTCGGATCATGCGATTCCCAGAATGTCTTCAGGAGCACTTCGTACGGCAGCTTGCTCGGATCGAAGGTGACGTGCACGACTTCGTTGTGGCCGGTTCGGCCCGAACAGACCTCTTCGTAGGTCGGATTGGGTGTGTAGCCCCCGGCGTACCCCACCGCCGTCACATACACGCCCGGAAGCTGCCAGAACTTGCGTTCGGCCCCCCAGAAGCAGCCGAGCCCGAACATCGCCTTGGCCATGCCGGCCGGATAGGGGGAGACGAGGGGGCGACCTGTCACATGGTGCATTTCCGGGACCGGCATGCGCATCGAACGTCCCTTTGGGGCGTCTTCCGGCCGAGGCATTTCAGCCCCTTTGCGCATGAATCCAAGCATCAGAACCTCCTTCGCTTCCGGCTTCTATTCGAAGCTGGGGCGGCGGAGGTTTCGCGTCAAGCCCGCTAGGCCGCCGAAGAGGCGGGGCCGGCTGGCCCCGTCGGCGGCGTAGCAGGGCGTTCCACCGCGATTCCGCGGATGTGCCGCTCGATCCGCTGACGATCGCTATCCGCAAGCGAAATCTCCACGCCATGCCGAATGAGCATGAGTGTTTCGAGCTGCTTGAGGGAAAAGAACAGTCGTCCGGTCGCAAGCTGTCGCGCGACCGCGTTCATCTGCTTGGGCGCATCTATGAAGACTTGATGTGCGACCAGGCAGGGCTTCCCCTCGCTTTCGCCGAGCGTCACAAACCATTGCGCGACGGAGTTCGAGCCGATGTAGATGCGATCGTTGACCAGCGTCTCGGACATGGTGCCTGCTGCAGCGGGGGGAATCACTCAGACAATCATTGTCCGTAGAACGGATGAATCAAGTGTTAATCCGACTGCAAAGCGCAACGCGCGAGAGGGAGCAGCATGAAACGTCCGGTTCGTGCCTGCGTATTCGATGCGTACGGCACATTGTTCGATGTCCATTCGGCTATCCGCGCAATGGCGGACCAAATGGGCCCGCACGCGGATGACCTGTCGAAGCTGTGGCGGACGAAGCAGCTAGAATACACTTGGGTTCGCAGCCTTGCAGGGCGCCATGCCGATTTTCGGGAAATCACGGCCGATGCCTTGGACTTTTCGATGGCATTTTTCAAAATTAATAACAATGGCTTAAGGGAAAATCTTCTATCTCTTTATCAATCCCTTGCTGCATTTCCGGAGGTTTCGGGCGCTCTTCGGGCGCTGAAATCCGGCGGGTTTAGACTTGCGATTCTTTCGAACGGAACCGCCGATTGGCTTTCGGTCGCCATCCGGGCTGCAGGAATTGGAGAACTGCTCGATGCGGTGTGGTCGGTGGAGGAGGTCGGCATTTTCAAGCCCGATCCCAAAGTCTATCGGATCGCCACGCGCGGGCTCGCCATGGACGCGGCCGAGATCGGATTCGTGTCGTCGAATCCCTGGGACGCTGCCGGTGCGGCGGTGAACGGATTTCGCGCCGTTTGGGTGAACAGGAACCAAGCGCCGGTCGAATACGCTTCGATGGCGGCTGTGCCGCAAATTTCAGATCTCGCCGCCTTGGCGGACCATTTTGTATCTGGAGGAATGGTGGGCGCTGTAGGGATTGAACCTACGACCCCGGCCGTGTGAAAGCCGTGCTCTGCCGCTGAGCTAAGCGCCCTTGCCCTTCGAACGGCGGGGTATAAGGGGGGCGCCGCCGGGTGTCAAGAAAACGGCCAGTCGGCTATTGCGGCAGGGGTGCTGCCGGATTTCGTGGTAATATTGGTCTCGGAGGCGGGTTTGGCGACCTTTCGGGCAATTCTCGTGCTTGCGGCGATCCTTTTCTCGGCCGGTCCGGCCGGGGCGCAGGAGCGTTTGGCTTGGGCACCGGAAGACCGGGTCGAGCTGGTCTACGATGTGTTCGCGGGCGGCCGGGTCGCCGAAATGACGCTCGAATTCGACGTCGCTGGAACGCGGTACAGCATCGCAACGCGCCAATCGTCGGCCGGGGTGCTGCGGTGGGTCTGGTCATGGGATTCGGTCGCACAGGTGCGGGGCCGGTTTTTGAACGGTGGGGCCCAACCGGAACGGTATCGCGTATTGGGCCGTTCGCGCGGCAAGTCGAGATCCGTCGAAATCGACTATCGCGACGGCGAAGCGGTTCACGTCGCGGTCGAACCTTCGAATCGTTCTGACGGGCGCGACGAGGTTCCGGCGGCATTGCGGAAAGGCGCCGTCGACCCCGCTTCGGCGATCATGACGGTCCTGCGGCAGGTCAACGAAGGTCGGACCTGCGAGGCACGAACACCGGTCTTCGACGGGCGGCAGCGCTACGACATCGTTTTCGCCGATGGCGGAGTTCGCGAGATCGCCGCCAGTCTGGCGTCGGTATTCGCAGGAGAGGCGCGCGTTTGCGAATTCCATTGGGTTCCCATCGCCGGCAGGACCCGTCGAGAAGGTGCGCCGGCGCGCGCCGAAGACGACCGGCGCGGCGGGCGTGCTTTCATTGCGCCGATCGGCGAGGGGGAAGCGAAGGCGCCGGTCCGCATCGAATTCGATGCGTGGTTCGGCACGATCGTCGGGCACCTGCGTTCCGTGCGTCGCGTTCCCAGTACGACCGAAGCCGCCAACTAGAATTTCAGATCTTCGGTTTCCGTGGCGAGCGCTTGGCCGGAAACGCGCACTTCCGCAAGGAAGACGCCAAGCGCCGCAATGACAGCAAGGACTGCTGCGGCGAAAAGAGCGACCGCGATCTGCGCTGGCGTCTGGCGCGACAGCCCGCCCAGAAACAGCGCGAGGATGGCGCAGCAGGTAAGGAACGCGCTCGCCGCGACCAGCGCGATCGCAGCGTTGATGATTTTCAGGCGGCGGCGCTGGAACGCGAACTCGCGTCGGACCTGTTCGCCGCGCGACGGGTCGGCATTCTGCCGGAGGAGGTTGCCGGCAATTCGTACGCGGTCGACGACGCGCGCGAGACGTCCCGTGAGAACGTTGAGGAGAATTCCGAGGCCGTTAAGCAGGAAGACCGGCGCGATCGCGACCTGGATTAGGTGGGCGATCGTTTCGCTATCGCCGAATCCCGGGATCAAGCCACGATCTCCTTCAGCTTCGCGAAGTCGGAGATCACGGCGTCTGCGCCGAGTTGGTCGACCGGAATGTGAGTGTAGCCGTAGTCGACGAGGACCAGCGGCATGCCGGCGGCCCGCGCGGCGTTTGCGTCGTTCGGTGAATCGCCGACCATGAGGGCTTCGGCCGGTGCGACGCCCAGTGGTTCAAGTGCCGAAAGAATATGGCGCGGATCGGGCTTGCGATGCGGCACGTCGCCTCCGACGACGGCCGCAAAATGCGCGGATAGTCCGACCGCCTGAAGGAGCAGGCGTGTCGGCGCATCGGCTTTGTTCGTGCATACCGCGAGCCGGATACCGCGGTTGCCAAGTTCGGCGAGCGTTTCGCGAACGCTGGCGTATGGTCGCGACTGGCGGGCGATATCGGCCGAGTAGATTTCGAACCAGCGCCGGACCGCAGAGTCCAGGTCGGGCGCTGGTCCCCCTGTTGCCGCGAAGCCGCGCTCGATGAGCACGCGAGCGCCGTCGCCGATCATTCCGCGCCCTGCGGCCTGTCCGACGGCCCGGCGGCCGTATTCGATCAGAAGCGCATCCAGCGCCGCAACGATGTCCGAAGCCGTATCGACGAGCGTGCCGTCGAGATCGAAGACGATCGCTTTGGGCCGGAATTTGCTGGTCATCTTGGCGTAACGCCTCGCAACATTTCGTGATTTTGCCGTTCCGGCGCGTTATGGAACAAGACAGTCCGGAGATTCGCGAAGGGATATCGCACGCATGGCGTCGGTCGACAACGATCTTGCCGTAATCGTCCTTGCCGCCGGGCAGGGCACCCGGATGAAATCGACGCGGCCGAAGGTCCTTCACGAGATCGGCGGCCGCCCGCTGATCGGGCATATCGCGGCGGAACTGTCGGCTTTGGGCGCTGCGCGCGTCGTCCTCGTGGTCGGTCCGGACATGGACGATATCGCCGTCGCCGCGCGCGCTGCGGCTCCGGGCCTGCGGATTGACTCGGTCGTCCAGCGCGACAGGCTGGGGACAGGCCATGCGGCCTTGCAGGCGCGCCCGGCCCTTTCGGACTTTCGCGGCGATATCTTGGTTGCGCTCGGCGACGCCCCGTTTGTTTCGGCGGGGACGTTCCGTCGCCTGCGCGACGGGTTGCGCGCGCCCGATCGGCCGGCGGTCTGCGTACTCGGAGTCCGTCTTGAAGATCCTGCGATGTTCGGACGGATGGTCGTTGGCACCGGCGATGTGCTCGAGCGCATCGTCGAGGCGAAGGATGCGACACCCGCCGAACTGAAGATCGACCTCGTGAATACCGGCGTGATGGCGTTTGCCGGCGACGGCTTCTTCGAACTGCTTTCGCGGCTCGAACCGACGAACGCGCAGAAGGAGTATTACCTGACCGATGCCGTCGGCATCGTGCGGAAGTCCGGTCGCGTTGCGCGCGCCGTCGAAGGCTCGAAGGCGGAATGGCTTGCCGCGAACGATCGCGTCGAACTCGCTGCGCTTGAGGCCGAATTCCAGTCGCGCGCGCGCCGCAATGCGATGCTCGCGGGCGCGACGCTCGTCGACCCTGCGACGGTGTGGTTCAGCTACGACACGCGGATCGGCTCCGATACGGTGATACACCCTTCGGTGCAGTTCGGCCCTGGTGTCTCGATCGGCAAGGGCGTCACGATCAAGGGTTTCTGCCACATCGAGGGAACGTCGATCGCCGATGGCGCGATCGTCGGGCCCTTCGCGCGGCTGCGTCCGGGGGCGGACGTCGGTGCGGACGCGCATATCGGAAATTTCGTCGAAATCAAGAACGCGCGGATCGAGACGGGCGCCAAGGTCAATCACCTGACCTACATCGGCGATGCGCGCGTGGGCGCCAAGGCGAATATCGGCGCGGGCACGATCACGTGCAACTACGACGGTTTCGAGAAGTTCCACACCGATATCGGCGCCGGTGCATTCGTCGGCTCGAACAGCGCGCTCGTCGCGCCGGTCAAGATCGGCGACGGTGCGCTTGTCGGGGCAGGCTCCGTCGTCACGAAGGACGTTCCTCAGGACGCGCTCGTCGTCGTGCGTGGCACACCGACCGTGTCGGCCGGCTGGGCGAAGAAGTTCCGCGAGCGGCGCGCTGCGGAAAAGGCAGCGAAGAAGAAAGGCGACTAGGCATGTGCGGAATCGTCGGAATCGTCGGCAAGCGCCCGGCGGTGGAAAGACTCGTCGACGGGCTGACGCGCCTCGAATACCGCGGCTACGATTCTGCTGGCGTCGCGACGATTGTCGGTGCGGGGATCGAACGGCGGCGCGCCGAAGGGCGGATCGCGAAGCTCGAAGAGCTTCTGGCACGGGAGCCCCTGCCCGGAACGACGGGGATCGGGCATACGCGGTGGGCGACGCATGGTGCGCCCAACGAGACGAACGCACACCCGCACGCGACCGAACGCGTTGCCGTCGTCCACAACGGCATCATCGAGAATTTCGCCGAATTGAAGGCCGAACTGGAAGCGAAAGGCCGCAAATTCGAAACCCAGACCGACACGGAAGTCGTCGCGCACCTTCTCACCGTTCTGCTTGCCGATGGCATGTCGCCCGAAAGTGCCATGGAAGCGGCACTCAAGCGGCTGCATGGCGCCTTCGCCTTGGCGGTCATCGTCGTAGGCCGGCCCGATCTCCTCATGGCGGCACGGCGCGGTTCGCCGCTGGCGGTTGGATATGGGGACGGGGAGATGTTCGTCGGCTCCGACGCACTGGCGCTGGCGCCGATGACGCGCCGGATCAGCTATCTCGATGACGGCGATTGGGTGGTCGTGCACGCCGACGGCGCGCAGGTCTACGGCAGCGACGGGAAGAAGGCCGAGCGTCCGATCAAGGAAACGGCGATGTCCGGCGCCCTCATCGGCAAGGGCAATTTCCAGCACTTCATGCAGAAGGAGATTTTCGAGCAGCCGGCGGTCATCGGCGACACGCTGAGAACTTACGTCAATCCGGCGACGCGCTACGTTTCGCTGCCGAAGATGCCGGTCGATCTCGTCACGCTGCCGCGCGTTCAGATCGTCGCTTGCGGAACCTCGTACTACGCCGCATCGACGGGGCGATACTGGATCGAACGTCTCGCGCGACTGCCCTGCGACGTCGATATCGCATCGGAATTCCGATACCGAGACCCGATTTTCGAGAAGGGCGGGTTGTCGCTTTTCGTATCTCAATCGGGCGAAACCATCGATACGCTGTCGGCGCTGCGACATGCACGCGAGAAGGGGCAGAAGATCGCGTCGATCGTCAATGTCCCGGAAAGTTCGATGGCGCGGGAATCCGACGTCGTCCTGGCAACGCATGCCGGTCCGGAAATCGGCGTCGCTTCGACGAAGGCGTTCACGACGCAGCTTGCCGTCCTCGCGAGCTTCGCATTCGCCGCCGCGCGCGAGCGAAAGACGCTCGATGCTGCCCAACTTCGCCATCTTGCAAATGCGATTTACGAAGTGCCCGAAAAGGCGTCGGCGGTTCTCGCGACGGACGAGAAAATCCGCGCCGCAGCGGAAATAGTCGCCAAGGCGCGAGACGTGCTTTTCCTGGGGCGCGGAACGTCTTTCCCGATCGCAATGGAAGGCGCATTGAAACTCAAGGAGATCAGCTACATCCACGCGGAGGGTTACGCTGCCGGTGAAATGAAACACGGTCCCATCGCGCTCATCGCATCGGACGTACCGGTGATCATCCTGGCTCCCACCGACGAATGGTTCGAGAAGACGGCGTCCAACGTGCAAGAGGTGCGTGCGCGGGGCGGGCAGGTGATTCTCTTCGCCGACCGAAAGGGCATCGACAAGCTCGGGTCGCTTGCCGTCGCCGCGATCGAGCTTCCCGAAAGCGATCCTTTCGTGACGCCGATCCTTTATTCGATTCCCGTGCAACTGCTCGCCTACTATGTCGCGCTGCTGAAGGGTACGGACGTCGACAAGCCGAGAAATCTTGCGAAGAGCGTAACGGTTGAGTGAGCCCGGCATCGCCCCCTTTCGCCGAGGCGCCGTCGTGCCTAATATTCATGGCACGACAATAGTCCTGCGAATGGAGCTATTCAGATGGCCGAACCCACCCGCGTTGCCGACCTGACCGGAATCACCCTGAAGGATCCGAAGCTGTTCCGGCAGCAATGCTATGTCGGCGGTGCTTGGGTCGATGCGGATTCGAAGAAGACGATCGCGGTCGATAACCCCGCGACGGGAGCGGTCATCGGAACGACGCCGCTGATGGGGGCTGTCGAGACGAAGCGGGCGATCGAAGCGGCGGCGGCGGCACTGCCGGCCTGGCGCAAGAAGACCGGCAAGGAGCGCGCGGCGATCATGCGCCGCTGGGCCGATCTGATGATTGCCAATATCGATGATCTGGCGCTGCTGATGACGAGCGAGCAGGGCAAGGTTCTGGCCGAGGCGAAGGGCGAGATCACCATCGGTGCGGCCTATCTTGAATGGTTCGGGGAAGAGGCCAAGCGCGCCTACGGCGACACGATCCCCACGACGTTCCCGGACAAGCGACTGGTGGTCGTCAAGGAGCCCATCGGGGTCGTCGGTGCGATCACGCCGTGGAACTTCCCCTCGAGCATGATCACCCGCAAGGCGGGTCCCGCAATCGCGGCCGGCTGTACGGTCGTGCTGAAGCCGTCGGAGTTCACGCCGTATTCGGCGTTTGCGCTGGCCGAGCTTGCGGAACGCGCGGGCGTGCCGAAGGGCGTGTTCAACGTCGTGACGGGCGATGCACCGGCCATCGGCAAAGAACTCACCGGTAATCCGACGGTGCGCAAGATCGGCTTCACGGGCTCGACGCCGGTCGGCAAGCTGCTGATGGCGCAGTGCGCGCCGACGGTGAAGAAGGTTTCGCTGGAACTGGGCGGGAACGCACCTTTCATCGTGTTCGACGACGCCGATCTCGACGCGGCCGTCGAGGGCGCCATCATTTCCAAGTACCGCAACAGCGGACAGACCTGCGTGTGCGCGAACCGCTTCTACGTGCAGGACGGCGTCTACGACGCGTTCGCGGACAAGCTGGCGGCGGCGGTCGGCAAGCTCAAGGTGGCACCGGGTACCGAAGTCGGAGCGACGAACGGCCCGCTGATTAATGCCAAGGCGATCGAGAAGGTCGAGCGGCACGTGCAGGACGCCGTCTCGAAGGGCGCCAAGGTCGTGGTCGGGGGCAAGCGGCATGCGCTGGGCGGCAACTTCTTCGAGTTGTCCATCTTGCGCGACGTCACGCCGTCAATGGCGGTGGCGAAGGAGGAGACGTTCGGGCCGCTGTCGCCGCTGTTCCGCTTCAAGACGGAGGCGGACGCGATCAGGCTGGCGAACGACACGGAGTTCGGGCTGGCGGCGTATTTCTACGGCCGGGACATCGGCCGGGTGTGGCGCGTGGCCGAAGCGCTGGAATACGGCATGGTCGGCATCAACACCGGCCTGATCACGACCGAGGTCGCGCCCTTCGGCGGCGTCAAGGAATCCGGCCTCGGCCGCGAGGGCTCCAAGTACGGCCTCGACGAGTTCATGGAGGTCAAATACCTCTGCATGGGCGGGATCTGAGCCG
>JAYRKO010000417.1:0-3236 GCA_041905745.1 Tagaea sp.
GGCGCCGGGATCAAGTTTCGGAGATTGCAGAATGGCAAAGATCGCGTTTCTCGGCGTCGGGCGGATGGGCTCCCACATGGCGCGTCGCCTTGCCGAGGCAGGCCACGAAGTCCGCGCCTTCGATCCGGATGCGGACGCGCTGAAGGATCTCGCGCAACACAAGGTCGTCGCGGCCGCGAGTGCGGCGGACGTCGCGTCGGGTGCCGATTTCGTCCTTATGAGCTTGCCATCGCCGGCCGCCCTGCGCGCGGCCATTGCCGGCGTCCTGTCGAACGGCGGCAAAGGCGCCATCGTCGTGGATTTCAGCACGGTCGATCCGGCGACAACCAAAGAAGTCGCGACCCAGTGCGCGGACAAGGGACTCGGGTTTCTCGACGCGCCGGTCAGCGGAGGCGTCGCCGGTGCGCAGAATGGCAAACTTCTCGTCATGGTCGGCGGAGACGCCGCAACGCTTGCGAAGACCCAGCCGATCTTCGCGCAACTGGCGGGCAAAGTGATCCATTGCGGCCCGACCGGGGCCGGCCAGTTGATGAAGCTCAGCCACAATCTGCTGACGGCGATCAATACGGTCGCCCTGGGCGAGGTGCTCTCGGCCGCCGTCAAATCAGGCGCAAACCTTGAGATCCTGCTCGAAGTGCTCGGCGGCGGCCTTGCCGGCAGCAAGATGCTCGACTGGCTTGGCAAGACGCTGCTCACGAATGAACGGCCGGCGTTCTTCGCGCTCGATCTCATGCACAAGGACATTTCACTCGCACTCGACGAGTTCAGCGGTGCGCCGATGTATCTCGGGCAGCTCGTCCGGCAGATCTACAACGCTGCGCGCGCCAACGGTCTCGGCCGCAAGGATTCAACAAGCGTCGCAGAAGTCTATGAGCGCCTGCTGAAGGTCGAGCTCCAGACCAAGCCCGCCGCCTGATTTTCCGATTCGAGGAACGAACATGTCTGCCAAGACGTCAAACTATCAGGCTGAACTCGAGCTTCCCGCCGCCGGCCTCGCCGGTTGCCTGATCAACGGCAAATGGCAAAAGCCTTCTGCCGGAAAGACCCTTGCCGTCGAAAATCCCTGTCGCCGCGACGCGATTGCGGCAGTGGGCGCCGGTCAGGCTGCGGACATCGATGCGGCCGTCGCATCAGCCAAGGCGGCATTTCCGGCTTGGAGTCGCATGGCGGCCCGTGCCCGCGGCGCACTTCTGACGGAGCTTGGCAACCGCGTCGCGGCGAATGCGGAGGCCATCGCCAAGGTACTGGCTGCCGAAACCGGGAATGCGTTGCGTACTCAGAGCCGGCCTGAGGTCATGAGTACAGTCGAAGTGCTGCGATACTACGGCGGCGTCGTTGCGGAGCAGAAGGGCGAGACGCTTCCGCTTGGTCCGGGAATTTTCAGCTACACGACGCGCGAGCCGCACGGCGTCGTCGGCTCGATCATTCCGTGGAACTCGCCGCTCGTGCTGGGCGCAGTCAAAATCGGCATGGCGCTCGGAACTGGAAACACACTTGTTCTCAAGCCTGCCGAGGATGCGCCGCTTGCGGTCATCAAGGTCGCGGAGCTGGCAGCCGACCTATTCCCACCCGGCGTGTTCAATCTCGTGACCGGAACAGGTGTCGATGCGGGTGCACCGCTCGCCAATCATCCGGGCGTCTCGAAGATCTCGTTCACCGGCTCGGTCGAGGTCGGAAAGCTTGTTGCCAAGGCGGCAGGCGACCGAATCGCCAAGGTGACGCTTGAACTTGGAGGCAAGAGCCCCTGCATCGTCTACCCGGACGCAGCTACGCCCGACCAACTCGACGCTTGCGCGACGAATGTGATCAACGCGATGCGCTTCGCCCGTCAGGGACAGTCGTGCACGGCAGGATCGCGCCTGTTTGCCCACGAATCGATCTTCCGGCCGCTCATCGCGAAGGTTGTCGAGAAACTCAAGGCGATGAAGGTCGGAGACGCTCTCGATGAGGCCACGGACATCGGCGCGATCATCAATGTCGAGCGCTACACGGAAGTCTGCGGCTTCATCAAGGAGGCGATCGACGCGGGCGCGAAGGTCGAACTTGGAGAGCTACCACCTGACGCAGCGAAGGCGTCGGGCTTTCTGCCGAAGCCAATGGTTCTGACGGGTGTTTCGAACGATTGGCGCGTCGTCCGCGAGGAGATCTTCGGACCGGTGCTTGTCGCGCTTCCCTGGAAGGACGAAGACGAGATGCTCCGCTGGGCAAACGACACACACTATGGCCTGGCGGCCTATGTGTTTACGAACGACCTGAAGACAGCGCTGCGCGCCGTTGATCGGATCGATGCAGGCTGGCTGCAGGTCAATCGGGCCGGCGGGCAGATCCCGGGCATGTCTTACGGCGGAACCAAACAGAGCGGGATTGGCGCGGAATACTCGATCGAAGGCGCGCTGGAAAGCTACACGTTCCGAAAGAGCGTCACGATCAACGTTTAAACCGGTCAAAGGCGCGGACGACAATGTCCTCGGTCCTCACAAAAAGCGACCCAAAAACGCGAAAGAGCGCGCTCCTTGCGGCCGGCGAGCGGCTTGACCGTCTGATGACGGTCGAGTGTCGCCCGCTCGATGGCGGCCTTCCGACCGGACTTGTCGTTCCGATGTATGAGGTCTGCCGGAACAAGGCCAAGATGCCCCTTTCAGCACTCGCCGCACAAAAGCTTATCGAAAGCGTCTCCTATGGCGATCGAGTCCTGATCGCGACTGGCGCAGGCGCGCCACCGCAACTGCCTCACGGGGAAACGGATGGTCCACCGGGTGCCGCCGTTCTCGCCCGGGCTCTGGCATTGGGGCTTGGCGCGGAAGTAACTGTGGTCTCCGAGGAAGTCCATTGCGGAGCCGTTGAGGCGGCAGTTTCTGTGGCGAATGGCTGGTCAGAGGGACCGCGCAACGTCGCCGTCGCATCCGTCGCGCCCGGCAAACGAAAGGGGCCGTTGGCTGTATCCGACCTGTTCGACCGCACGCGCCCGACGGCGGTCGTTTTTGTGGAGCTCGATGGGCCGAACGAGCAGGGAAGGTTCCATGGCGTTCGCGGAAACCGACGCCCGCCGGACTACTCGGCCAATCTGCACCTGCTGGCGCCGCTCGCGACCAAGGCGGGTGTGCTTACTGTCGGCATCGGAGACGGTGGCAACGAGGTCGGATTCGGAACCTTCCGCAACGACTTGGCGCGTATCCACCCAAACCCGCATGTCGTCACGGCGACGGGTACCGACGTCGTCGTGAGTGCCGCCGTTT
>JAYRKO010000418.1:0-3229 GCA_041905745.1 Tagaea sp.
CGGTCTTCACGGGCGACGCCTCGCTGCGCCGGCGCCCGATGGGCCGCGTGACGACGCCGCTGGAGAAGTTCGGCGCGCGCTTCGTGGCGCGCGGCCGGTCGGAAGGAAAGGTGCTGCTGCCGCTGACGGTGATCGGCGCCGCCGACCCCGTGCCGGTCGAATATGTCGTGCCGGTGCCGTCGGCGCAGGTGAAGAGTGCCGTGCTGCTCGCCGGCCTCAACGCGCCGGGTACGACGATCGTCCACGAGAAGGAAGCCACGCGCGACCATTCCGAGCTGATGCTGCGCCATTTCGGTGCCGAGATCGACGTCTCGAAGACCGCGCAGGGCACGCGCATCGCGCTCAAGGGCCGGCCCGAACTGACGGGCCGCGAAGTGCGCGTGCCCGGCGACCCGTCGTCGGCCGCCTTCCCGCTGGTCGCGGGCCTGGTCGTGCCGGGATCGGACGTGCGGGTGAAGAACGTGGGCCTAAACCCGCATCGCACGGGCCTCTACCAGACGCTGCGCGAAATGGGCGCCACGCTCGACATCGGCGACGCGCGCACCGAAGCGGGCGAACCCGTTGGCGACATTGGCGTGCGCTTCACGCAGTTGAAGGGCGTCGACGTGCCCGCTTCGCGCGCGCCCTCGATGATCGACGAATACCCGATCTTGGCCGTAGCCGCGTCGTGCGCCACGGGCCGCACGGTGATGCGCGGACTGGGCGAGCTTCGCGTCAAGGAAAGCGACCGGCTGTCGGCGATCGCGCGCGGGCTCGACGCGTGCGGCGTGAAGGCAACCATCGAAGGCGACGACCTGATCGTCGAGGGTTGCGGCGGCCCGCCGCCCGGCATGGCCGCCGGGGCACCCGGCATCAAGACGCATCTCGACCACCGCATCGCGATGAGCTTCCTCGTCATGGGCCTTGCCGCGGCGAAGCCCGTCACGGTCGACGACGTCGGCGCCATCGCGACGAGCTTCCCGGGCTTCGTCGATCTCGTGCGCACGCTGGGCGGCGAGATCAAGATCGGCGCATGATCATCGCGCTCGACGGGCCTGCGGCGGCCGGCAAGGGCACGCTCGCCAAGCGGCTGGCCGCGCATTTCGGCCTGCCCCATCTGGATACGGGCGCCCTCTATCGGGCCGTCGCCTCGCGCAGCTTGCGCACCGGCGAGAGCCCCGAGGCGGCCGCCGCCGCTTTCCGGATCGAGGACATGGACGCGCCCGACCTGCGCAGCGGCGCCGTCGGCGCGCACGCCTCGAAGGTCGCGGTCGTGCCGGCCGTGCGCGCCACCCTGTTGGAATTCCAGCGGAATTTCGCTCGGCGCCCCGGCGGGGCCGTGCTCGACGGGCGCGATATCGGCACGGTTGTGTGCCCGTGGCCGGAGACGGTCAAACTCTTCGTGACGGCCAGCCCCGAGGCGCGCGCCAGGCGCCGATATAACGAGTTGCTCGCCCGGGGCGAAACACCTATATATGCGGCCGTTTTCGCCGATCTGGCGGAACGCGACAGGCGGGACAGCGAACGCGCTGAAGCCCCGCTCAAGCCGGCACCGGATGCCGACGTGCTCGACACGTCCGATCTCGATCCCGACGAAGCGTTCCGAACGGCTCTCGGCCTCATCTCGGCGAAGACACGCGCACGGGGATAGTCCCCGGACGCGAACCCCAGCCCCGGCGTCGGCCGAAGGCATTCCGCCTTACGGACGTCCGGCGTTGAAGTACGAGAGGATTCAGAAAATGGCGAAGGCTTCCAGTCTTGCCCGCGCGAGCAGCGCGCCGGCAGGCGGCGAGAATTTTGCGGCTCTGCTCGAAGAGTCGCTGGGTGCGAGCGGGTCGTTCGACGGCCGCGTCGTCAAGGGCACCATCGTGTCGATCGAGGGCGACTACGCCGTCATCGACGTCGGCCTCAAGGCCGAAGGGCGCGTTGCGCTGAAGGAATTCGCGGCACCGGGCACGCCCGCCGAACTCAAGGCCGGCGACTCGGTCGACGTGTTCGTCGAGCGCATGGAAGACAAGCACGGCGAAGCCTCGCTCTCGCGCGACAAGGCGCGCCGCGAAGAGGCGTGGGGCGCACTCGACAAGAACTTCAAGGACAACGCGCGCGTCACCGGCGTCATCTTCGGTCGCGTCAAGGGCGGCTTCACGGTCGACCTCGGCGGCGCCGTGGCCTTCCTGCCCGGCAGCCAGGTGGACATCCGCCCGGTGCGCGACATCACCCCGCTGATGGGCACCCCGCAGCCCTTCCAGATCCTCAAGATGGACCGCTCGCGCGGCAACATCGTCGTCTCGCGCCGCGCCGTGCTGGAAGAGACGCGCGCCGAGCAGCGTTCGGAACTGGTCGCTTCCCTCAAGGAAGGCCAGGTGCTGGAAGGCGTCGTCAAGAACATCACCGACTACGGCGCGTTCGTCGATCTCGGCGGCGTGGACGGCCTGCTGCACGTCACCGACATCGCCTGGAAGCGCATCAACCACCCGTCGGAAGCGCTCTCGATCGGCCAGCACGTCAAGGTGCAGGTCATCCGCTTCAACGCCGAGACGCAGCGCATCTCGCTCGGCATGAAGCAGCTCGAGGCCGATCCGTGGGAAGGCGTGGCCGCCAAGTATCCGGCGAGCGCCCGCTTCAAGGGTCGCGTGACCAACATCACGGACTACGGCGCGTTCGTCGAACTGGAGCCGGGCATCGAAGGCCTGGTCCACGTCTCGGAAATGAGCTGGACGAAGAAGAACGTCCACCCGGGCAAGATCGTTTCGACCTCGCAGGAAGTCGAAGTGATGGTGCTCGACGTCGACAGCGCCAAGCGCCGCATCTCGCTGGGCCTCAAGCAGTGCATGGACAATCCCTGGGACGTCTTCAAGACGAAGTTCCAGTCCGGCACCGAGCTGGAAGGCGAGGTCAAGAACATCACCGAGTTCGGCCTGTTCGTGGGCCTGCCCGGCGACATCGACGGCATGGTGCACCTCTCCGACATCGACTGGGAGAAGTCCGGCGAAGAGGCCATCAAGGCCTACAAGAAGGGCGACAAGGTCAAGGTCAAGGTGCTCGACGTCGACGTCGAGAAGGAACGCATCTCGCTGGGCATCAAGCAGCTCTCGAACGATCCGTTCGAATCGGCCGTCTCGGGCTTCAAGAAGGGCGACGTCGTCACCGGCACGGTCTCGGCCGTGCAGGACAACGGCGTCGAACTGACGCTGGCCGAGGGCGTGACGGGCTTCATCCGCAAGTCGGACCTGAGCCGCGACCGCGCCGA
>JAYRKO010000004.1:0-19401 GCA_041905745.1 Tagaea sp.
AGAGCGAATCGACCGTATAGGGCTTGGCGACGAACTCGTTGGCGCCGTGGTCGCGCGCCTCGTGGACGAACTGCTCTTCCGAGCGCGCGGTCAGCACGATGACCGGCAGCAGCCGGTCGCGCGAGGCTGGGTCCTTGCGGATGAAATCGACGAGCTCGATCCCGTTCTTCGGCGTGATCTCGCGCTCGGTGATCAGGATGTCGACGTTGCCTTCCTTGAGGACGTCCATCGCCTTGTCGTAGTCGGTCGCGCGGCGCACGTAGTTGGCGCCCAGCATCGACAGGATGTCGTTGAGCATCTGGAGGGCAAGCGCGTTCGGGTCGACGATCAGGAACCGGACCTTGCTGAAGTCGATCTTTTCCGCCATCGGCCTTCTGACCAGAAAATTATCGGACGACTAATACGGGCTCCGCCGAACGGTTACAAGGTACGCGTAGCCCTTGAATCTTTGCGGCCAGCGGTGCCTAATTCCGCTGGGGCACCGGGGAAACTACACACCACCGAGGGATAAACCCGGGGTGTGCGGAATGCGAATCCGGTCGGGGATGCGGGAAACCGAATGGGCGATCGCCCTTCCACGCGGATCGAACGGGACAGTTTCGGGCCGATCGAGGTGCCCGCGGACCGCTATTGGGGCGCCCAGACCCAGCGCAGCATCGAGCTTTTCCGGATCGGGACCGAACGGATCCCCGAGCCGCTGGTGCGCGCCTTCGGCGTGCAGAAGAAGGCGGCCGCTCTCGCCAACGTGGCGCTGGGCGAGCTCGACCAGCGACTCGGTGGCGCCATCGTGCGCGCGTGCGACGAGGTCATCGCCGGCCGGCTTTCCGACCATTTCCCGCTCGTCGTCTGGCAGACCGGCTCGGGCACCCAGACGAACATGAACGCGAACGAGGTCGTCGCCAACCGCGCGAACGAACTGCTGGGCGAACCGCTCGGCAGCCGCAAGCCCGTCCACCCGAACGACCACGTCAATCGCGGCCAGTCGTCCAACGACAGCTTCCCCACTGCCATGCACATCGCCGTCGTGGCCGAGATCCACGACACCCTGCTGCCCGGCCTTTCCCACCTGCGCGACGTGCTGCAGGCCAAGGCGACCGAGCACGCCGGCATCATCAAGCTCGGCCGCACGCACCTGCAGGACGCCGTGCCGATGACGCTGGGGCAGGAGATCGGCGCCTGGGCCCGGCAGGTGGAACTGGGCATCGCGCGGGTCGAAGGCGTGCTGCCGCGGCTCTACCGCGTGGCGCAGGGCGGCACGGCCGTGGGTACCGGCCTCAACGCGCACAAGGGCTTCGCGGCCAAGTTCGCGCAGGAACTGGCGCGGCTCTCCAACCTTCC
This sequence comes from Tagaea sp., assembly GCA_041905745.1. Taxonomy (GTDB): domain Bacteria; phylum Pseudomonadota; class Alphaproteobacteria; order CACIAM-22H2; family CACIAM-22H2; genus Tagaea. The sequence goes on from JAYRKO010000004.1 coordinate 1,339, forward strand.
CTTCATGCCGGCCGAGGACAAGTTCGAGGCGATCGCCGCGCACGACGCGCTGGTCGAATGCTCGGGCGCGCTGTGCACGCTCGCCGCCAGCCTCAACAAGATCGCCAACGACGTGCGCCTGCTGGCCTCGGGTCCGCGCGCCGGCATCGGCGAGATCGAGATCCCCGAGAACGAGCCCGGCTCCTCGATCATGCCGGGCAAGACCAATCCCACCCAGGCCGAGGCGCTGACGATGGTCTGCGCGCAGGTCATGGGCAACCACACGACGGTGGCCTTCGCCGGGGCGTCCGGCCACCTCCAGCTCAACGTCTTCAAGCCGGTGATCGCACTGAACGTGCTCCAGTCGATCCGGCTGATCGGCGACGCTTCCGCAAGCTTCGCCGACAACTGCGCCAGCGGCATATCCCCCAATGCCGCCCGCATCGGGCGCAATCTCGAGCTCTCGTTGATGCTCGCGACTGCGCTCAATCCGCACGTGGGTTACGACGTCGCCGCGCGCATCGCAAAGCACGCCCATGCCCACGACATTTCGCTCAAACAGGCGGCCATCGACCTCGGTCTGGTGTCCGCCGCCGACTTCGACAAATGGGTCCAGCCCATCGACATGCTGGGCCCGCGCGAAGCGCGGCATTAACAGGCGGGGGGAAGTCATGTCAGGATCAATTCGCAAGCGTTCGGTCGTCATTGCCGGACATCGCACGAGCATTTCGCTGGAGCCCGAGTTCTGGTCGGCCCTCAAGGACATCGCGCGCAAGCGCAACGCGTCGATCAACGATCTCGTGACCGAGATCGACAAGATGCGCGCGGCCAAGGACGAGCAGGGCAACCTGTCGAGCGCGCTGCGCGTCTACGTGCTGCAGTCGCTGACGGGCGCGCCGGCTTCCGCGCCGCCGGCCGCGGGTCCCAAGCCGGCCGCCTGAGCTTCCGGGTTCTCGCGGCCCTGCTGGCCCTGGCGGCGTCCCCCGCGCCGACGGCGGCCCAGTACGACCGCGACCGGGAGTTCGAGAGCGGCGTAGCGGCCTTCCGCGCCGAGGATTACGAATCCGCGTGGTTCCGCTTCTGGGGCCTCGCGCGCGCGGGCGATCCGGAATCGCAGTTCAATCTCGGCCAGCTCTACCGGCTGGGCCGCGGCATCCAGCGCGATCTGGTGCAGGCGCGGCGCTGGTACGAACGCGCGGCCGAGCGCGGCTACGGCCCCGCGCAATACCAGCTCGGCGTCCTGTGGGAACGCGGCGACGGCGTGCCGGCCGACGCGACCGAGGCGCGCGGCTGGTACGCGCGCGCCGCCCAGCAGGGCGTGGAGGCCGCGCGCACGGCGCTCGAACGGCTCGACCAGATGGCCGGCGGCGGCCGCGGCCGGCCGCTCGACGTGCCGTCTAGCGCCGAGCCGCCCGCGCGCGCGGCGGTGCGGCCGAATCCGCCGGCGTCCCCGCCCCGCCCGCCGCCGCAGTGAAGGCGAGCGTGGCGTTGGCGCGCTCCGGCGGGCCGACGAGCGACAGGCGCGGCCGCTGGCGCGCACCCGCTGCGGCAAGTTCGCCCGCCAGATCGACGCGCCAGTTCGCCAGATCGAACGCGCCGGAAATCTCGAGCGCACCGCCCGAAGCGACAAGGCGCATGTCGCGCGTGCGCGCGATGCCGCGCTCGATCGTCCAGTTGCCGGCGGCCGAGGCGAACGCGCCGCGCCCGCCGCGCGCGAAGCGCCGCGCAAGCTCGGCGAGATCGGCCGACGGCGCGGCCGCGGCGTAGGCGAGCAGCCCGGAAAGATCCGCGCCTTCGAGCGTGCCGGCCGGTGCGGCGAGCGCCAACGCGCCATCGAGCGAAGCCGCCATCGCCGCCGGGGTGGCGCCGGCCGCCGCCAGCCGGCCGTCGAGCGTCACGGGCCCGCGCAGCACCGGCGGCGCGCCGGCCGCGGCCAGCAGCTTCGCCCATTCGGCGCCGGACAGCGAAAAGCGAAGCTCGGCGCGCGGCAGGTCGCCGCCCGTCGCCCGCCCCGCGGCGGCCAATGCGCCGCCGAGAAGCCCGCCCGCAAGTTCGCGGATCGCGATCCCGTCGGCATCGGCCGCAAGCGACAGGCGCGCGTCGGCAACCGACAGCCGGTCGAAGACGAGTTCGCGCGCGGCAAGCCGCAGGTCGAGCGGCAGTCCCGCGACCAGATCGGGCCGGAAGGCCACGCGCGACCAGCCGCCGGGCCCCGGCGGCGGCGGTGCGGCGGCCGCGGCGGCGCGCGCCTGCTGGCTGCGCGTCAGCAGCGGCCCGCGCGCGGGCGGCGGCACGAGCGGCGCGCCGAAGAACGGATCGAGCGACACGCGTTCGCCCGCAAGATCGGCCGCCACGCGCCCGCCGCGCCATTCGGCGTTTCCCTTCAGCCGCTGGCCGGCGAGCGAAATCTCGACCGGGTCGGCGCGCGCGGCCCCGGTCGCCGGGTCGAGCGCGAAGGCCCCGCGTAGTGCAAGCGCCCCCAGATGCCGGCGCACCGGCACGCCCAGTGCGGCGAAAAAGCGCGCCGCGTCGGGTGCGTTCAGGTCGAGGATGCCGTCGCGCACGCGCACGCTCGCCTCGCCGATCGAGCGCACGGCGAGCTCGTCGAGCACGAATTTGCCGCTCTCGCGCGCGGCGACGAGGATGACGCCCGCCGCCTCGCCCGCCGGCCAAGCGAGCCGGCCCGCGCGCACGCGCAGGTCGACGTCGCCCGGCCGGGCCAGCGCTTCGGCCACCAGGCCGGCCGCCGCGGCGAGCGGCGCCTCGGCGAAGCGCACGTCGAGAGCGGCGCGCGCCGCCTCGATGCGCGCCGAACCGTCGGCCGCAAAGCCCTCGCCCGCCAGCTGGAAGCGCGCGAAATCGACCGCATCGGTCGTCGCGCGCAGTTCGGCGCGCAGGCGGCCGGCGCCGGCGACGCCGGTTTCGAACGTGCCCTCGAACGCGCCGTCGGCCGGCCGCGCAAGCCCGGCCAGCGCCGCGCCGCTGCCCGCCGCCTCGACCGACAGCGCCGCCCGGTCCGCCGTCCAGCGCGCGCGCCCGTCCAGATGCAGCGCATCCCAATCGACCGAAAGCGCGTCGATCCCCTCGCCCGTCGGGCGGCCGGACACGCGCAGCGCCCGGCCCGCGACGGCGGCTTCGATGGCCAATCCCGTCGCGCGGTCGAGACGCGCGGAAAACCCGTCGGCCGCGAAGGAGACGATCCCCTCGACGCCGGAAACGGTGCCGGACCGGCCGAACAGCGTCGCCGAACCCGCGATTTTCCCCGACTGGGCGACCAGCGGGCCAAGCGTACCCGCCCCGGCCAATTCGATCGCCGGCACGTCGAGGCGCAGCGGCCATGCCCATGCATAGCGCGCGCCCGGCGCCGCCGTCGCACGCAGGCCGGTCAGCGCCGAAATCTCGCCGGCCAGCCGGTCGGCCGCGGGCCCCGGATCGGGGCGCAGCACCACGGCCGCCAGGACCGCAAAACCGGCCCCCGCGAGAATGAAATTGCGGAGCTTTTTCCTCGTCATGGCCGTTCCCTGCCGCAATATCGCCTCTGGCGCCAGCGCGGTACAGTTCCCATCTACTGAAACTTCGGGGCCGGAAGAGCCCCGGCCCCCTCGAGTCCGCCCGGAGTTTCCGACCGATGTTTGCCGAAATCATGTCCGCCATCACGCCGGACGCGCTGCTGGCGCTGGGCACCGTCATCATGATCGATCTGGTGCTCGCCGGGGACAACGCCGTCGTGATCGGCATGGCCGCCGCCGGCCTGCCGGCCGAGCAGCGCGGGCGCGTGCTGCTGATCGGCATCGTCGCCGCGACGGTCTTGCGCATCGCCTTCGCGGGCGTGACGACGCAGCTCCTCGAAATCGTCGGCCTGCTGTTCGCCGGCGGCGTGCTGCTGCTGTGGGTGTCGTGGAAGCTGTGGCGCGAGATCCGCGAACAGGGCCGCCACGACGAGGCGGAGGGCGAGAAGGTCCTCGAAGGCGAGAACCAGATCGACATGCCGCGCAAGACGCTGCGCCAGGCGATCGTGCAGATCATCGTGGCCGACGTGTCGATGTCGCTCGATAACGTGCTGGCCGTGGCCGGCGCATCGCGCGACCATCCCTACGTGCTGGTCTTCGGGCTTGCCGTGTCGGTCGTCCTGATGGGGGCGGCCGCGGCGATCATCGCCAAGGCCCTCCAGAAGCACCGCTGGATCGCCTATGTCGGGCTCGTGCTGATCCTTTACGTGGCGCTCAAGATGATGTGGGATGGAGGCCACGAGATCGGCGAGGCCATTTCGATGGTCGCATCGCCGACGAGAACGGGCTGAACGAAGGAATCGCCGGACAATGGATGCCGAAAACGTCCTCCTCGGCCTGAGCATGGCGCAGTGGGCCATGCTCGGGACGGTCATCATGGTCAACTTCATCCTGTCCGGCGACAACGCGATCGTCGTGGGCATGGCGGCGGCGGGCCTGCCCAAGGAGCAGCGCAAGGCGGCGCTGTGGTTCGGCATCATCGCGGCGACGGTCCTGCGCGTCGTCTTCGCGCTCGCGGCAACGCAGCTCCTGCAGGTCGTGGGCCTGCTGCTCGCCGGCGGTTTCCTGCTGCTGTGGGTGTCGTGGAAGCTGTGGCGCGAAATTTCGCCCGCCGACGACCGGCTGGAGGCCGAAGGCGAGGCGCTTCTCGAAGGGCAGGTCGTCGAGCATGTCGGCCAGACCAAGACTTTCTGGGACGCGATCTGGCAGATCCTCGTCGCCGACGTGTCGATGTCGCTCGACAACGTGCTGGCCGTGGCCGGCGCCGCGCGTTCCGACCCGTTCGTGCTGGGCGTGGGGCTGATCGTCTCGGTGCTGCTGATGGGCCTTGCGGCCGCCGCGATCGCCAAGCTGATCGAGCGCCACCGCTGGATCGCCTATGTCGGCCTCGCGCTCATCGTCTACATCTCGATCAAGATGATCTGGGACGGCGGCCACGAGGTGCTCGCGGCCACCGGCATGGTCGCGGGCTAGACGAACGAAAACCCGATCGTGCCCATCCAGCCGTAGTCGCACGACACGCGCACGCCCTTGGCCGCCTCGTGGAAGCCGGTGCAGGTGCCGGTGAGCACGATCTCGCCTTCCTGCAGCCCTTCCTTCGTGGGCGGGTTGTTGGCGAGCCACGCCAGCGCATCGAGCGGGTGGCCATAGACGTCGGCCCCCGTGCCCTTGCCGACGACCTTGCCGCCCGCGCGCATCGTCACGACGACCTCGCCCAGGTTGCGCCGCCGCCAGCCCTTGACCGGCTCGCCGTAGACGATGGCCGCGTTCATGCCAAGATCGGCCACCAGCTCGGGCAGCGTGACCGCGCGCCAGTCGTCGTAGCGCGTGTCGATGATCTCGATCGCCGGGCGCAGCTCGTCGACCGCCTTCAGCATGTCGGCGCGCGTGTAGGGCCGCTTGCGCGGTTTCACGTTCTTCCCCATCACGAAGGCGAACTCGCCTTCCAGCCCCCGCGTGGGATAGCTCTCCGACGGGATCCGGACGCCGGATGGGAAGCAGCGCGGCGCGAACACGCGCCCTGCGAAGGGTTCCTTGGCGCCCAGCAGCCGGCGCACGCGCTCGCTCGTGCAGCCGATCTTCCAGCCGGCCGTCTCGATGCCGGTGGCGTCCACGAACTTCTTCTGGATCGCGTAGGCCTGCCGGTACGTGCGCGGGCGCACGTCCTCGGGCAGCGCCTTCAGCCGGTCGCCGGTCGCGTGCGCGTCGGCGAGCAGTGCCGCCGCGTAGTCGGGTCCGCGTTCCATTACTAGTCCTGTCTTATGATCCGCCGCCGTAGAGGAAGTTGGGCAGCCACAGCGTCATGCCCGGCCAGATATACATGAAAACCATGCACAGGATCACGATCAGCATGTAGGGCATCATGCCCGCGAAGATCTGGTTGAGCGTCACGTGGCGCGGGGCCACGCCCTTCAGGTAGAAGGCCGACATGGCCACCGGCGGCGACAGGAACGCCGCCTGCAGGTTCACGAAAACCAGCGTGCCCCACAGGATCGGGTCGATGCTGAAGTGCTTCAGCATCGGCAGGAAGATCGGCACGAAGATCACGATGATCTCGGTCCATTCCAGCGGCCAGCCGAGCACGAAGATGATCGCCTGCGACAGCAGCATGAACTGGATGGGCGTCATGTTGAGCGACAGGACCCATTCCTCGAGCAGCGCCTGCCCGCCGAGGATGGCGAACACGCCCGAGAACAGCGCCGAGCCGACGAACAGCCAACACACCATCGCGGTCGTCTTGGCGGTGAGGAACACCGCCTCCTGCGTGCGCTTCAGGTCCAGCGTCTTCGCGTGGAAGGCCAGCAGGAACGCGCCCGCCGCTCCCACGGCCGCCGATTCCGTCGCCGTCGTGATGCCGAACAGGATCACGACCAGCACGACCACCGTCAGCAGGCCCAGCGGCATGATCGACGTCGTCAGCAGCTTGATGACCTCGAGCCGGTCGGCCGTCATCTTCATGTAGTAGCGGACCATGCCGATCGCCGAGAGCGCGGCGATGCCCAGGAACCACGGCACGAAGCCTTCCGGCGCAACATAGTCGGGCACGTCGTCGGGCGCGTCGTCCACGCCCAGCGCCTCCATGCCCTCGGGCACGTCGATCGCGTTGCCCTGCTGGTGGATCATCACGTACCACCACACGAGCCACAGCGTGCCCGCCACGATGACCAGCGGCACGAAGGAATAGAGGAAATAGGCGAGCGTCTCGCGCCGGTCGGGGCCCTTGCGGCCCGCCGAAAACAGCGTTCGCGCCAGCGCCACGACCATGTTGCGCGACACCGCCTTCGACAGCGCGTCGAGCCACGCCGGAACCGGCACCTTCGTCTGCTCGACCGGCAGCTTGGGCGCGATCGAGGGCTTCAGCATCGCCCAGCCGACGATGTAGACGAGATAGAGCAGCGACAGGAAGAAGCCCGGGAACATCGCCGCCGCGTAGAGCTTGACGACCGACTGCCCGGCCACGGCCGCGTAGACGATGATCATGACCGACGGCGGGATGAGGATGCCGAGCGTGCCGCCGGCCGTGATGACGCCCGAGGCGAGCTTCACGTCGTAGCCCGCGCGCAGCATCGGGTTGAAGGCGATGACGCCCATCAGCACGACGACCGCACCCACCAGACCCGACGCGATGCCCCAGAACGTGCACACGATCAGCGTGGCGACGGCGAGCGAGGCCGGCACGTTCCGGAAGGCGAGCTGGATCGAATAGAACATCCGGTCCACGAGCGCGCCGCGCTCCATCACGTATCCCATCAGCACGAACAGCGGGATCGAGATCAGCACGTCGTTGGTCATGGCGCCGTAGGTGCGCTGGACCATCAGGCTGAAGACGAGATTGTCGGAGAACGCCTGCCCCGACTTGAAATAGGCGATGAAGCCGAAAACGATGCCGAGCCCCATCAGCGTGAAGGCGGTGGGGAACCCCATCATGATCACGACCACGATGAGGACGAGCATCAGGAGGCCGAGTGCCGGATCGCTCATGGCTCAGGCCCCCTCGCCGCCGCGGCCGCGCTGGCGGGCGGCCTCGTCGATGTCGTGCGCGCGTTCGATCGCCATCTTGCGCACGTCGTCGTCGACGTATTCGCTCGCGGAAAGCTGCTCCTCGATCACGTCGGTCTCCGCGACGTCCTTGAGGCGCGAAGGCCACGCGCCGGTCCTGAGGCACACGACGCAGCGCACGATCTCGGCCACGCCCTGCAGCATCACGAGGAAGCCGGCGATCGGGATGACGGTCTTGAAATGGTAGACGGGCGGCCCGTCGGCGGTGACGTTGGAATGCTCGGCGATGCGCCAGGAATCGCCGGCGTACGACCAGCCCGCGTAGCAAAGTGCTGCGATGCCCGGCACGAAAAAGACGACGTAGAGGATCAGGTCGAGCGTGGCCTGCGTGCGCGGCCGCATCGAGCTGTAGAGGAAGTCGCCGCGCACATGCGCGTTCTGGGCGAGTGTGTAGGCGCCGCACAGCATGAACGTCGTGCCGTAGAGCATGTTCGTCGCGTCGAAGATCCAGGCGGTGGGCATGTTGAGGAGGTAGCGTTTGACCACCTCGGCGCACACGACGAGCATGAGGCCCACGACCAGCCAGGCCGTCGCCTTGCCCACCCAGGTGCTGATGCCGTCGATCGTGTGAAGGAAGCGCTGGATCGTCATCGCCGGACTGCCGCTGCGTTCGCGAGATTGAAGGTACGAAAAAGTCCACCTGCGCGGACGCAGGTGGACTTCTCCGCCGTCGGGTGCGTCCTCAGGTGCGCTTCACGCCCTTGGGACCGAAATAGTGGTCGTAGACCATCTTGCGCGGCACGACCGTGTCCTGCTCCCAGCGCGTCACGCGGCGCGCGAACGCGATCTGGGATTCGAGGATCTCCTTGAAGAGGGCATTCTCGCCCGACTTCTTCTCGACGACCGTGTCGTAGACCTCGAGCTGCTTCTTCAGGATCGCGTCGGGCGTCTTGTAGAAGCGCACGCGGTCCTTGCTGCGCAGTTCGTCGTAGTCCTTCGAGTAGCGGTCGATCGCCTTGAGCGACATGTCCTGCGAGGCCGCCTCGACCGCGTTGTCGATGATCGCCTTCATCTTGTCGGGCAGGGCGTTGTACTTCGTCTTGTTGAACAGGATCTCGAACTGCTCGGCGTTCTGGTGGTAGCTCTGCAGCATGCAGACCTTCGAGACGTCGGCGAAGCCCAGCGCCTTGTCCGAGGAGGCGTTGTTGAACTCGGCCGCGTCGAGCAGGCCGCGATCCATCGCCGAGACGATTTCGCCGCCCGGCAGCGCGTTGACGGCCGCACCCAGACCCGTGAACACGTCGATCGAGATGCCGACGGTGCGGTATTTGAGGCCTTGGAAGTCTTCCGGCTTCTGCATGGGCTTCTTGAACCAGCCCAGCGGCTGCGTGGGCATCGGGCCGTAGGCGTACGACACGACGTTGGCGCCGATGGAATTGTAGAGCTTGGCGGCCAGTTCCTTGCCGCCGCCGTACTTGTGCCAGGACAGCAGCATGTTGGCGTCCATCGCGTAGCCGGGGCCCGAGCCCCACAGCGCCAGCGCCGTCTGCTTGCCGTAGTGGTAGACCATCACGCCGTGGCCGCCGTCGAGCGTGCCCGACGAAACGGCTTCCAGCAGGCCGAAGGCCGGCACGACCGCGCCGGCCGGCAGCACCTCGATGCGCAGGTCGCCGCCGGTCATGTCGTTGACCTTCTTGGCGTAGTCGAGCGCGTATTCGTGGAAGATGTCCTTCGACGGCCAGGTCGACTGCCAGCGCATCGTGATCGGGCCCTGCGCCTTGACGACGCTGGGGGCGGCCACCGACGCGGCCGCGGCGAGCGCGACCGAGCCCTTGAGGAAACTGCGACGATCCGGCGACTTGCGATTTGTCATCGTTTTCTCCCTTTCCAACAAAGCGGCGATTTTTCGCGTTGGCGGAAACTATCGCCCACTTGGCGCCGGGAATCCAAGCGGGATGTATGACATCGCCCTGCGAAATCGGTTGCTGCGGCGCACTCGTAAATCCTGAAACCCCGTGATATCTGGCCATCCGATGAGCAGGCCGGAACTCCTAGAATTGTATTCCCGTGACGGTGTCGCCCACGTGCCCGGCGCGCTCGACCGGGGCTGGGTCGCGCGGCTGTCGGCAGCCGTGGACCGGGCGATGGCCGCCCCCGGCCGGCGCGCCATCGAGTTTGCGGCACCCGGCGAACCGGGCCGTTTCTTCGGCGACATGTTCATGCATCGCCGCGACCCCGATTTCCGCGCGGCGTTCTTCGAGACGCGCTGCGCCGCCCTTGCGGGCGAGGCGATGGGCGCGCGACAGGTCCATCTCTTCTACGACCAGATCTTCGCCAAGGAACCGGGCACGCCGCGCCGCACGCCGTGGCATCAGGATTTCCCCTACTGGCCGGCGACCGGCGACATGTTCTGCACGGTCTATCTGGCGCTCGACCCGATCGACGCCGAAAACGGCGGCGTCGAATACGTCGCAGGCTCGCACCGCTGGGGCGACGATTTTTGTCCCAAGCCGTTTCGCGCGGGCGGCGAAGACGCGATGCGCTACGCCAACCCCGACTTCGTGCCGGCCCCGGACATCGACGCGATGCGCGACACGCTCGACATCCGCCGCTTCGACATGGCGCCGGGCGATGCGGTCGTGTTCCACGGCAAGCTGATGCACGGCGCGGGCGGCAACGACAGTGCCACACGCCGCCGACGCACGGTGGCGCTGCGCTTCGCGGGCGAGGACGCGCGCTGGCGCGAGGGCGTGCCCAGCTTCCAGGCGCTCAACGCGATAAAGATGAAGACGGGCGAACCGCTCGACGCACGCCCCGACATGTTCCCGGTGCTGTGGCGGCGCGCCTAGGCGCGCACGATCTTGCCCGGGTTCATGATGTTGTCGGGGTCGAGCGACTTCTTGACCGCGCGCATGACCGCCATCGCGGGGCCGTGCTCCTGGTCGAGGAAGTCGATCTTGCCGTAGCCCACGCCGTGCTCGCCCGTGCACGTGCCTTCCATCGACAGCGCGCGCGCCACGAGCCGATCGTTGAGGCGGTTGGCCTCGGCCACCTCCTCCGGCTTCGTCGTGTCGAGCACGAACGAGATGTGGAAATTGCCGTCGCCCACATGCCCCACGATGGGGGCCGGAAAGCTCGCCGTCGCGAGATCGGCCTGCGTCTCGACGATGCAGTCGGCGAGCCGCGAGATCGGCACGCACACGTCGGTCGCCCAGATCGAGCAGCCCGGGCGCAGCGCCTTGGCGGCGTAGGCGACGTCGTGGCGTGCCTGCCAGAGGCGCTTACGCTCGGCCGGGTCGGTCGTCCACGCGAATTCGCCGCCGCCGTTGTCGGCGGAAAGCGCCTGCACCATGCCCGCCTGCTCGGCGACCGAGGCTTGCGTACCGTGGAACTCCAGCCACAGCGTGGGCTGGACGGCGAGGTTGAGCTTCGAGAAGCGGTTGATCGCGTCCATCTGCAGCGCGTCGGCAAGCTCGATGCGCGCGACGGGGATGCCCGACTGGATCGTCGCGATGACGGTATCGACCGCCTGCTTGACCGACGGGAAGGCGCACATCGCCACGCTCGTCGCCTCGGGAATGCCGTAGAGCCGCAGCGTGACTTCCGTGATGACGCCGAGCGTGCCTTCCGAGCCCACGAACAGGCGCGTCAGGTCGTAGCCGGCCGAGGATTTGCGCGCGCGACGGCCCGTGCGGATGACGCTGCCGTCGGCCAGCACGACTTCCAGCGACAGCACGTTCTCGCGCATCGTGCCGTAGCGCACCGCGTTGGTGCCCGACGCGCGCGTGGCCGCCATGCCGCCGAGCGAGGCGTCGGCACCCGGATCGATGGGGAAGAACAGGCCCGTGTCGCGCAGATGCTCGTTGAGCTGCTTGCGCGTGACGCCCGGCTGCACGCGCACGTCGAGGTCGCTGGCGTTTACCTGCAGCACCTTGTTCATGCGCGTCACGTCGATGCAGATGCCGCCGTGCAGCGCCGCCGTGTGCCCTTCGAGCGACGTGCCCGTGCCGAACGGCACAATCGCGAGGCGATGGCGCGCGCAGATCTTCACGATGGCCGAGACTTCCGCGGTCGATTCCGCGAAGGCGACCGCGTCGGGCGGAACCGCGTGGTGGTAGGCCTCGCCGCGCCCGTGCTGCTCGCGCACCGCCGAAGCGGTCGACAGCCGCTCGCCGATCAGCGCGCGGATTTCGGCGATCGCCGCGTCGCGCGCGGCGGGTTCGGACTGCTTGATCTGGGCGACGGCGGCCATGGGCTCGAACTCCGGTGGGAAGACCGGGTCAATCTAAACCCGCGCCGCTGCAGCCGCAACGTCAGGCGGCCGCAGCCTCGCGCGCGCGCACGCGTTCGCGCCAGATCACGTAAAGTCCCGCCGCCACGACGATGACGGCCCCGTACCAGACATTGACCGGCGGCCATTCGTTCCAGAAGAACCAGCCGAACAGCGTCGCCCAGACCAGCTCCGTGTAGTGGAACGGCGCGATGGCGCCCACCGGCGCCAGGCGGAAGGCCCGATAGCTCAGGAACTGGCCGAAGATGAGGAAAACGGCCATCACGCCGATGGCGACCCACACCGAAACGGGTGCCGGCCCCGGCGCGCCGGGCAGCAGCGCCATGCCCGCGAGGCCCACGCACATCTGCACGGCGCACTGGTGGACGATCAGCGTCGTCTCGCTTTCGGTGGGCGAAAGCCAGCGCACCATCGTCATGCCCAGCGCGTAGAGGGCGGCGGCCGCCAGCGCATAGAGCGCGCCGACCGAGACGAGGCCCTCGGTCGCCTCCGGCCCCACGATGACCGCCACGCCCGCGAAGCCGATGCCCACCGCCGTCCAGCGGTGGACGCCCACGCGCTCGCGCATCAGCACGACCGAATAGACCGTCATCAGCAGCGGCGCGCCGAAACCGATGGCGATCGACGTGGCGAAGGGCAGTTCGCGCAGGCTTTCGAAAAAGCAGAACATCGAGCCCGCCGCCGCCAGGCCGCGCGTCAGGTGCGCGAACGGCCGGCGCGTGCGCAGCTGCACGAACTGGCCCGTGGCCGCGAGGTAGCCGATCAGCAGCATGAACACGAGCGAGGAGCGGATGCCCATGATCTCGATCGACGCGAGGTGGCCGACCGCGAACTTCGCCGTCGCGTCCATCACCGACATCACGAATACGCCTCCGGCCATGAACGCGATGCCGAGGAGCGGACGGTTCGAGCGGACGGGCGCGGACGGAGACTGGTTCGAGGGGGGTGCCATGGCGCGGGCGACCGGTATAGCGGGTTTGGACACAAGGCGGGTTGAAAAATCGGCAAGCCGTGGCCACATTGGCGTCATGACTTTCCGACGCATCCGGTCCCTCGCCCACGCGGGCCAACTCATCGCGGGCTCGTAAGCCCCGGCTTCCCCCGTGCGTCAGCCCCGGGAACGCCGGGGCCCTTCTCGCAAAACCAGATCAACCGAGCGACGCGCGCGGGCCCATCCGCGCGCGCGGAGACCAAAGCCATGGAAAAATCCGCCGAAGCGGCCCTGCGGCCGCCCATCCGCATGATCGACGCCGAGAGCGAGCGCCTCGCCGAACTGGCGCTCGGCGCAGAAGCGCGCCTGCCCGAGGTCGCGGGCCTGCTGCTCGCCGAAATCGAGCGCGCGCGCATCCTGCCGGCCGCCGACATGCCGCCCGACGTCGTCACGATGGGTGCCGAGGTGGAATTCGCCGACGCGCGCAGCGGCGAACGGCGCGCCGTGCGCCTCGTCTGGCCGGCGGAGGCCGACATCGAAGCCGGTCGCATCTCGGTGCTGACGCCGATCGGGGCGGGGCTGATCGGCCTCAGCCCCGGCCAGTCGATCGAATGGCCCGACCGCGACGGCAATACGCGCCGGCTGAGCGTCCTCGGCGTGCGGCAGCCCGCGAACTAGCCGCGCCCGAAGCCGCCGGGCGTTGCGCGCGTCGACGCCCGGCCGCGGGCGTCAGCGCGCGGCTTCGCGCACCCGTTCGCGCCAGATCACGTACAGGCCCGCCGCCACGACGATCGCGGCTCCGTACCACACGTTCGGCGCCGGCCATTCGTCCCAGAAGGCCCAGCCGAAAAACGTCGCCCAAACGAGTTCGGTGTAGCCGAGCGGCGCGATGGCGCCCACGGGAGCAAGGCGAAATGCCCGGTAGCTGAGAAGCTGGTTGAGAACGACGAAAACGCTCGCCGCTCCGATTCCGACCCAAGCGGCAGCGGGCATTGCCTCCGGCGACTTCGGTGTTTCCGGCGAAAGCGCCATGCCGGCGAGCCCGACCGCCATCAGCACGACGCATTGCAGGACGATCATCGTCATGTCGGATTCCGTGGGCGAGAGCCATCGCACCATCGTCATGCCGAGCGCGTAGAGAGCGGCGGCGGCCAGCGCCAGCAGAGCTCCCGGCATGAAAATGCCGTCGACGGCGCCGGGGCCGAAAATGACGCCCACGCCCGCGAAGCCGACGACGACCGCTACCCAGCGATGGAAGCCCACGCGCTCGCGCAACAGCACCACTGAATAGGCCGTCATCAGCAGCGGTGCCACGAAGCAGATCGCGATGGCCGTGGCGAGCGGCAGGGTGCGCATGCTTTCGAAAAAGAAAAGCATCGAAGCGGCCGCCGACAGGCCGCGCACCAGATGCGCGACCGGCCGGCGCGTGCGCAGTTGGCCGAGTTGGCCTTTCGCGGCCAGATAGGCCAGCAGAATCGCGAACACCACCATCGAGCGGATGCCCATGACCTGGAACGACGTCATGTAGCCGACGAGGAACTTCGCGGTAGCATCCATGAGAGAGATCGTGGCGACGCCAGCCATCATGTAGGCGATGCCCAGCAGCGGCCTGTTGTCGCGGACAGTCGCGGTCCCGGAGTCGGATGTCGATACAGCCATAAGTACGCGGGTATAAAGATTTTCTCGCTTGGCGACAGCCGGAAAATTGTGCTGCTAGGCCTTGCCGAACCCGCCGCCGCCCGGCGTTTCGATGACGAACAGGTCGCCCGGCTCGACTTCCCAACTGGCGGTGGCGCCCTTTTCCTCGATCCGGCCGTCGGCGCGCTCGACCCAGTTGCGCCCCGGCGCACCCGGTTCGCCCCCGGCCAGCCCGAAGGGCGCCACGATGCGGCGGTTGGCGAGGATCGCGCAGGTCATCTTCTCGAGGAACCGGATCTTGCGCACCACGCCGTCGCCGCCGCGATGCGCACCCTTCCCGCCCGAACCGCGCCGGATCGCGAAGCTTTCCACGCGCACGGGGAAGCGCCATTCGAGCACTTCGGGATCGGTCAGGCGCGAATTGGTCATGTGCGTCTGCACCGCATCGCACCCGTCGTAGTCGGGGCCCGCACCCGAGCCGCCCGACACGGTTTCGTAATATTGGTGGCGGTCGTTGCCGAAGGTGAAATTGTTCATCGTGCCCTGCGCGCCCGCCATGGCGCCCAGCGCCCCGTAGATCGCGTCTGTCACGGTCTGCGAGGTTTCGACGTTGCCCGCCACGACCGCCGCGGGATGGCGCGGACGCAGCATCGAGCCGTCGGGGATGCGCACATCGAGCGGCTTCAGCACGCCCGCGTTCATCGGGATGTCGTCCTCGACGAGCGTGCGGAAGACGTAGAGCACCGCCGCCATGCACACGGCCGAGGGCGCGTTGAAATTATTCGGACGCTGCGCCGACGTGCCCGCGAAATCGAGCACGCCCGCGCGCCGCGCGTGATCGATCGACACCTTCACCTTGACGACCGAACCGTCGTCCATCGGATAGGCGAATTCGCCGTCCTTCAGCACGTCGAGCACGCGGCGGACCTGCTCCTCCGCGTTGTCCTGCACGTGGCCCATGTACGCGCGCACGACGTCGAGGCCGAAATCGCGCACCATCTTGCGCAGTTCTTGGGCCCCCTTCTCGCACGCCGCGACCTGCGCCTTGAGATCGCCGATATTCTGCGCCGGGTTGCGCGCCGGATAGCGGCCCGATTTCAGCAGCGCCACCATCTCGGCCTCGCGGAAGCGGCCGGCGTCGACGAGCTGGAAATTGTCGATGAGGACGCCCTCCTCCTCGACCGTCGCGGAGTTGGGCGGCATCGAGCCCGGCGTCAGCCCGCCGATGTCGGCCTGGTGGCCGCGGCTTGCGACGAAGAACAGGATCCCGGTCTTCGCCTCGTCGTAGACGGGCATGACGACCGTCACGTCGGGCAGGTGCGTGCCGCCGTTATAGGGCGCGTTCAGCACGTAGACGTCGCCCGGGCGCATCGTGCCCTCGCGCGCGCGGGTGACGGCGGCCACGCTCTCGCCCATCGAGCCCAGATGCACGGGCATGTGCGGCGCGTTGGCGATGAGGTTGCCCTGCCGGTCGAACAGCGCGCAGGAGAAATCCAGCCGCTCCTTGATGTTGACCGAATAGGCCGTGTTCTGCAGCGCCACGCCCATCTGCTCGGCGATCGACATGAAGAGGTTGTTGAACACCTCCAGCATCACCGGATCGACCTTCGTGCCGACCGCATGCGTGCGCGCCAGCGCCGCCACGCGGCGCAGCACGAGATGGTCGCGCGCCGTCACCTCGGCCTGCCAGCCGGGTTCGACGACCGTCGTGGCGTTGGCGTCCGAAACGATCGCGGGACCTGCGATCTTCATGCCGGGCTTCAGCGCCTCGCGCCGGTAGAGCGGCGTGTCGTGGAATGCGCCGTCGGTGTAGACGCGCGTCGTCGCGGCCGGTGCGGGTGCAACCGCCGCACCGGTCGGCAGTTCCGGGTCCTCGGCGCTTTCCGTGCGCCCGACGATTTCGACCGCGACCGCCTCGACGACCACCGCCTTGCCCGGCATCAGGAAGCCATAGCGCCGGCGGTGGGCGGCGGCGAACGCGTCTTCCACCTGCGCGACGGGCCCGAACTCGACGGCGATCGTCGAATCCGTGCCCTCGTATTTCAAATGCAGGCGGCGATGGGTTTCGATCTTCGCGTCGTCGATGCCCTGCGCGCGCATCTCGGCAAGTCCGCCGGCGGCAAGCTCGTCGAGCTCGGCGACGAGCTTGGGTGCCAGATCGGCACCGAGCCGCGCTTCGACCGCCTTCTCGCGCATCGTGCGCAGGTCGGCGAGCCCCATGCCGTAGGCCGACAGCACGCCCGCCAGCGGATGGACGAACACGGTCGTCATGCCCAGCGCGTCGGCCACCTTGCACGCGTGCTGCCCGCCCGCCCCGCCGAAGCAGTTGAGCGCGTAGCCCGTCACGTCGTAGCCGCGCTGGATCGAGACCTGCTTGATGGCGTTGGCCATGTTCTCGACCGCGATGGTGAGGAACCCGTCGGCGACCGCCTCGGGCGTGCGCGGCGTGCCCGTCTTCGCCGACACGTCCGCGGCAAGGGCGGCGAACTTCGCGCGCACGATGTCGCCGTCCAGCGCTTCGTCGCCGTTCTTTCCGAAGACCTTGGGGAAGAAGGCGGGCACGATCTTGCCGACCATGACGTTTGCGTCGGTCACCGCGAGCGGCCCGCCGCGGCGATAGCAGGCAGGCCCCGGATTGGCGCCCGCACTTTCGGGGCCCACGCGGAAGCGCGCGCCGTCGAAGAACAGGATCGATCCGCCGCCGGCCGCGACGGTGTGGATCTTCATCATGGGTGCGCGCATGCGCACGCCCGCGACGATGGTTTCGAACGCGCGTTCGAATTCGCCGTTGTAGAGCGTGACGTCGGTCGACGTGCCGCCCATGTCGAAGCCGATGATGCGCTCGAACCCGGCATTGGCCGCCGTGCGCGCCGCCCCCACGATGCCGCCCGCCGGGCCCGACAGGATCGCGTCCTTGCCCTGGAAGCGGCGCGCGTCGACGAGCCCGCCGTTCGACTGCATGAACATGAGGCGCGTGTCGCCCAGCGCCGCCGCCACGCGGTCCACGTAGCGGCGCAGGATGGGCGAGACATAGGCGTCGACCACGGTCGTGTCGCCGCGTCCGACGATCTTCATCAGCGGCGAGACGCGGTGGCTGACCGACACTTGCGTGAAGCCCGCCGCGAGCGCCAGTTCGGCAAGCCGCTTCTCGTGCGCCGGATAGCGGTAGCCGTGCATCAGCAAGATGGCGAGGGCCGAAATGCCCCTGGCGCGGATCGCGGCGAAATCGGCAACGGCCTTCGCCTCGTCGAGCGGTGCGAGCACGTCGCCTTGCGCGCCCATGCGCTCGTCGATTTCGACGACGGTCTCGTAGAGCATCTCGGGCAGCACGATGCGCCGCGCGAACAGCTTGGGCCGGTTCTGGTAGGCGATGCGCAACTGGTCGGCAAAGCCGCGCGTGATCGCCACGGCCACGCGCTCGCCCTTGCGTTCGAGCAGCGCGTTGGTCGCGACCGTCGTGCCCATCTTGACCGCATCGATGCCGCGGCCGGCAAGGCTCGCCCCCGCCGGCAGGCCCAGCAGGTCGCGCATGCCCTGAAGCGCCGCGTCGTCGTAGCGGCCGGGATTTTCCGAAAGCAGCTTGTGCGTGAGCAGGCGCCCGTCGGGGCGCCGCGCGACGATGTCGGTGAACGTCCCGCCGCGATCGATCCAGAACTGCCAGCCCGTCATGGGAGACGAGGCTAACGGTCCCTCACGCCGCGATCAATCCGCCGCCG
>JAYRKO010000005.1:0-19157 GCA_041905745.1 Tagaea sp.
AGTCCTTGTCGCGCTTCTTGGCCGACTTGAGCGAATTAACGACCTTCATGATCCGACGTCCCGGTGTCTCGAATGGCAGGCGGCGGGGGCAGGCCCCGGCCGAAAGAGGCGCGACCATACGGACGCCCTGCCCCCCTGTCAACCCGTCCGAAATACCCCGGCCGGCCAGACGGTTAGCCGTCCGGAGCACGAATCCCGCATGGTGGACACGGGCAATCGCGGCTGCCTAGGATACGGACACCTTCCGCATTACCGGAGCCGCGATGATCGAATGGATCGAAAGCCACGGCGAATGGTTCTACCTCGTGACGTTCCTGTGGACGTTCTTCGAGGGGGAAACATTCGTCATCTTCGCCGGCTTCGCCGCCCAGATGGGCATTCTTCGGATCGACTATCTGATCGCCTGCGCTTGGATCGGCAGCTTCTGCGGCGACAATCTCTATTTCTGGCTCGGCCGGCGCTATGGCGAACGGCTGGTGACGCGGTTTCCGAAAATGCGCGCGGGCACGGATCTGGCCCTCGGCTGGCTGCGCCGTTTCGACACGTGGTTCATTCTGAGCTTCCGCTTCATCTATGTCGTGCGGAACTTCAGCTCGTTCGCCTGCGGCATGAGCGGGCTCTATTGGCCGCGCTTCATGGCGCTCAATTTCGTCGCGGCCGGCATATGGGCCTGCACGTTCGCGGGGGCCGGGTACCTGTTCGGCGCGGCATTCCAGCATCTCATCAAGGACGTGGCGCTCGCCTTCAAGCTCGGCATGCTGTGCCTGTTCGCGACGATCGTCGGACTTTCGGTCTACGCGCACCGCCGCGCACGCAAACGAGTCCAGCCGGTGCCGGAAAGTGGCCCGAATTGTTAGTTAATTTTTAACCGTAAATTTGTCGGATGATTGACCATAGGATTTGATTTTATTGTATTTTTTGTTCCTACAATTGATCTAGCGCAGAGCCGATAAGCCCGCACGCCGATAGAGTGCCGTCCAACATCGCGAGGCGGTTTGCATATCTCGTGCGGACCTCGGACCGAACGACGGAGCCCCCCCGAAGTGAACTTGCGCGCGTTCCCCACCGTTCTCGTCCCGCCGCCGCCGGAACCGCTCGTCGTTCCCAAGATCGAACTCGTTTTCGCGCTCGGCCGCGCGATCGACCTCCTCAATCCCTTTCTCGGCGCGCACCAGAAGCGCGTCGCGCTGGTGGCGGCGAATCTCGTCGACGCCCTCGGCCTCGGCAAGATCGACATTGCGCGCGCCGTCATGGCATCCCTGCTGCTCGGCGTCGGCGCGCTGTCGCAGACCTCGCGCGTCCAGCGCGCCGTCGTCGGCGCGCGCTTTCTCGAAATCTCGCCGTTGACCCGGGATCTGGCACCGCTGGTGGGCGCGTCGCGCGACACCCGGCCGGCGATCGAACGCCGGCTCGGGATTTCCCTGGGCGATGCGCTGATCGCGCAGTCGATCCACCTCGCCGGCTTCCTCGACGAGCGTATCGATCCGGAGGTCTTCGTGCTGGCGCAGGCCTCGCAGCGACGCGAAGAGGCGGCCGAGTTTGCCCGCGGCCAACTCGATCCGCGTCTCGCCGACGCCTTCGAACGCGTCGCCCGCGCGGACTCGTTCTGGCTCGATGCGAGCGACTTCGACATCGATTCCCGCGTGCGCGCACGCCTTTTCCACGTGGCGGGCGCGCATGCCGACCTCGACGCACTGCACGATTTCGGCCGCCTCTATTCGATCCTCGTCGACTCGCGCTCGCCCTATACCGCCACCCATTCCTGGGGCGTGGCCGCTGTGGCGAATTTTCTCGCCTCGTGCGGCGGATTCGACGGTGCGGCCGCGCAGCAGATCGAAATCGCGGCCCAACTCCACGACATCGGCAAGCTGGTCGTCCCCAGCCGCATCATCGAGAAGGCCGGCGGCCTCACCGCGGAGGAATTCGGCATCATCCGCGGTCACGCGTATTTCACCGGAACACTCCTCGAGAGCGTGCCGGGTCTGGAGCGGATCGCCGAATGGGCGCGCGGCCATCACGAACGCCTCAACGGCACCGGCTATCCGATGGGAATCGCCGGCGCGAGCCTCGCCCGGGAAACCCGCGTGATCGCCGTCGCCGACCAGTTCGTCGCTTTGACCGAAGATCGCCCCTATCGGGCAGGCATTTCCGGCGAGCGCGCGATCGAGATCCTGAACGAATCAGCCGAACGCGGCGCGATCGACCGCGAAATCGTCGCGATCATCCATGACAAGTTCCCGACCGTGGATGCGATCCGGCGCCATGCGCAGGACGTCGAGCGGGACGAGATCAAAAGTATCCTGCGCGCGGCCTGACGGGCCCGCGCGGAAGGCACGAGGAGAGGACGAAATGGCGAAATACGACTTCAAACCGACCGGGCGGGAGCGCACGTTCGGGGAAGACGAGGTGATCGTCAGCAAGACGGACACCAAGGGGAAGATCACCTACGGAAACGAGGTGTTCCTGCGGATCTCGGGCTATCCGGAATCCGAGATCGTCGGCGCGCCGCACAGCATCCTGCGTCACCCCCACATGCCGCGTTGCGTCTTCAAGCTTCTGTGGAACCGCATCGAAGCGGGCGACGAGATCTTCGCATACGTCATGAACATGGCGAAGGGCGGCGACCACTACTGGGTGTTCGCGCACGTAACGCCGACGTTCGGCGCCGACGGCACGATCGCGGGATACCATTCGAACCGCCGCAAGCCCAAGCCGGAGCAGATCCAGGCCGCCTCCGGGCTCTACAAGCAGCTTTTCGACATCGAAGAACGCGCAAGCGACCGGAAGGCCGGCATGGAGCAGGCCTACGAACATCTCAATGCAATGCTGAAGTCGAAGGGGATCGGCTATGACGAATTCGTCTTCTCTATCTAAGGCGATCGCGGCTTCGGCCTTTTCGATTGCGGCAGGCATCGCGACGATCGTCGCCGTGTGGCTCGGCGCGACCCTGGCGGCGACGGCGACGGCCGGTGCCGGCCTCGCTTTCGCGCTTCTCGCGTTCTATTTCCTGCTTGCGGCCCGCCGGTGCGTGGCAGGCATCAGCGCCGTCGCCCGCGCGACCGCCAAGGGCGACCTTGAACCGCGCCTGATCGGCATCCGCGAAGGCGGCGAACTTGGCGAGATTTCCAACGCCATCAACACCATGATCGACGCGACCGACGCGTTCGTGCGCGAAGCGGGTGCGGCGATGGATCATGCCCGCCAGGGGAAGTTCTACCGCCGGGTCCTCGAACGCGGCATGCACGGCTCGTTCCGCCGCGCGGCCACGATCATCAACGCGGCCAATTCGGCCATGCAGGAAAAGCTCGTCGACAACCGGAAACTCGCGATCGGCTTCCAGGACGAAGTCAGCGCCGTCGTGAAGGCGGTCGCGGATTCGGCCGTTTCGATGCGGTCGAGCGCGGAAAGCATGGTCAAGCTTGCCGAGGACACCCAGCAGCGCTCGATGGCGGTCTCGGCGGCTTCCGAGGAAGCGACGACCAACGTCCAGACCGTCGCTTCGGCCGCCGAGGAGCTTTCAGCGTCGATCCGCGAGATCTCGGCGCGCGTCGGCGAAGCCGCCGCGATCGCCACGCGCGCAGCTGGCGAAGCCAAATCCGTCGATGCCACGGTGACGTCGCTGGCCGCCGCCACCGCGCGGATCGGCGAGTTCGCGACCCTCATCCGCAAGATCGCCGAGCAGACGAACCTGCTGGCACTCAATGCGACGATCGAGGCCGCGCGGGCCGGCGATGCCGGAAAGGGCTTCGCGGTCGTTGCGTCGGAAGTGAAAAGCCTCGCCAACCAGACGGCGAAGGCGACCGAAGACATCTCCGCCCAGATCGACGCGATTACCCGCTCGACGAACGACGCCGTATCGGCGATCCGCGGCATCGCGGACACGGTCACGCAGGTGAATCAGGCGACGACGGCCATCGCTGGCGCGGTCGAAGAGCAGAACGCGGCCACGCAGGAAATCGCGCGTTCCGTCGCGGAAGCCTCGTCCGGCACGAGCATGGTCACGACGAACATCACCGCGGTCTCGCAATCGACGGAGGGCGTCCGGGAATCGGCTCAATCCGTCCTTGGCGCAGCCGAAGGTCTCGACAAGCAGGCCGATGACATGCGCAACGCCGTCGCCTCGTTCCTCGCGAAGACGAACCGCCGGCAGCATCCGCGCTTCGCCGTCGACCTCGCGGCAACGGCCGTCGATTCAATGGGCAAGCCGTTCGCCGGCCGCACGACGGACATCTCCGAGGGTGGCGCCGGACTCAAGACGTCCGCGCAGATGCGAATCGGCGAAAAGGGCCGTCTGCGGATCGACGGGTGCGCCGAGGAACTGCCCTTCGAGCTCAAGTACCACGAGGGGAACACGCTCCATATCGAGTTCCTGTTCCCGCAGGGCATGACGGCGGGCTACGGCGCCTTCCTGCGGCAGAAAACGGCAAACCTGACGCCGATGGAGTGAGCGCGGTCAGTCCGCGCGGCGGACGGCAAGCAGTCGGGCGAACCGGAGTTCGCCCGACGCCATCGCCGCGATGCGCCGCGACCAGAGCTGCGCCTCGTCCATGAGCGCCTTGCCCTCCGCCGCGGCAAGTTCGCCGTGTGCGACGATGCCGTCGATGCGCGCCCAGCCCTCGAGCACGACATTCCGGAACGCGCCGGTGATGTCGCCGCCGGCCTCGACGTGGAAGCCGGCCTCGGCAAGCTGGGCGACGAAACGGTCGATCGTCGAAAGACGGGGTGCCGTCGCCTCGCCAAGCCGGTACGCTTCCAGCGCCTCGCCCATGGCGTCATCCTGCGAAACGACCCAGTCGGCGATCACGAGCCGCGCATCCGGTTTCAGTCCGTGCCGGATGCGCGTCAGAAGCTTCGGCTTTTCCGATACCAGCGAAAACACGTTCCGCACGACCGCACCGTCGTATCGTTTCGGCTTGAAGCTGCCGTCGACGACGTCGAGAAGGCCGATGGGCGCCTTGCGCTCCATGTTCGCGGCGCGAGAGGCAGCGTCCCCGGCGCGCGCGAGATCGAGCGACAGCTCGTAACCTTCCATCCACGCGCCGAATTCGCGCGCCATCGCGCGCGTTCCGCCGCCGAGGCCGCAACCCAGATCCATCGCCGTCGCTCCGTCGGCGAGCCCGAGTGCGCGCGCAAGATCGAGCGCGAAACGCTCGCCGCCGGGAAACGTGAAGCCGTCGCCCCAGACAAGCTGCGCCACCTTGATTCGTTCGGGCGGCCAGGAATCCTTTACGACGACCTTTCCGTCCATTGGCGGGCGCACGGGATCCGGATGCGCCGCAGGAGCGGCATTCGGCGTCGCCGGCGGCTGGACGGGCGGCGCGCCGGCGGGCTTCGCCTTCGGCGCTTGCGAATATTCGTAGCCTTCCCACCACGCATGCAGCTTGGCGCGCATCGCCGAACCCGGCGCCAGCCACGCCCCCGCCTTCTTCTCTTCTTCTTCCGCTGACACTCGGGACCGGCTTCAGTCTGTCGGCTGGATGCCGTCGCGCGGCGGCGCAAAACGCGGGTTCGCTCCTCCGCTGCCGAGGCCCAGCCCGATCAATTCGCCATAGCTGTCGAACGTCAAAACGACGACGTCGCCCGTCTGGTTCTTCGCGACGATGCGGTAGCAGCCGTCGACGACCGTCATCCGCTCGAACCCGACGAAGCCCATGTCGAGGAGACGGTCCGTCATCTTCTGGCTGACGTCGCGTCCGAAGCCTTCCGCCCGGCATTCCGGCGCCACGGCGGGGCTCGACTGCGCCTGCGCGAATGCGGAAACCACCAGCAGCGCGCCGCAAGCGAGAGCATGGAAAAGTCGCATCATCCGAACACTATAGCACATCTGCCCTAAAGCCAGACGGCAGCCAGCGCAACGGTTGCCGATCCGGCGAGGCAGCCCAGAAAGATGCTGCGCCGCCCGAGCGCATAGGCCGCCAGCGCAAGCGCCGCCGCCCCGAGGCGCACGGCAAGCGACATATTCGCAAGGTCGCCCACGGGAAAGACCACGAGGCGAACCACCAGAGCGGCAAGGACCGCGTAGGCGACGCTCGCGAACCATTCGAAGAGGCGCCCTTTGAGATCGAGCCGCGTGCCGACCGCCACGCCGAACGCGCGCCAGAAATACGTCGCAACCGCCGCGACGCAGGCCGCGAGATAGGCGCTGGCCGGGCTCGGCTCGAATCCCGTCATGTCGCGGCCCTTCCCGGCCGGCGCCCGAGCAGCGGCGCCAGCGTGCCGCCGAGGAGACCGGCCAGAAGAAGCCCCCATTCCGGCGTCAGGAGATGAAAAGGCACGCCGAAGGCCGCACCGAGAACGAGCGCACGCAGCCGCGTCCGGTCGCGCAGATCCTGAAGGAAAAGCAGCATGAAATAGAGCGGATTGAGGAACACCAGCGCCAGCGCAAGCGGTCGGGGAAGCAGTTCGGAGGCATAGAAGCCGACGATCGTGCCTGCGAGCGACGCAGTCCAGAGCGTCAGCGCGCATCCCATGAACCACGCCAGCCGATCGGCGCGCGCCAGACGCGGCGCCGTCACCATCGTCATGGCCCAGCACGTCACGGCGACGAAGAAGGCTGCCGCGTAATTGCGCCACGCCGCCCGCCCCGGCACGTGGACGACCGGCATCATCACGATCGTCATGGGTGCGAGCCGCATGTTCGCCAGCGCCACCGCGAGCGCGACCGCGAGCAGACCTGAACCCGCGAGATAGAGTTCCGTCGCCGCGAGCTGGCCGGGCAGCGCCCAGGCCGTCAGCGTGTTGAACAGCGCGTAGTCGAGCCCGAGACCGTGCGTGCCGATATAGGAGCCGAAACCGACATAGGACGCGCCGAGAACGAGCGAAGGCGCGAGCGCAGCCGCGCGGACACCGGCACGCCAGGCGCCGGCCGGTCCCAGCGGCGGGGAAAGATCGTCGGAAGCATCGCCGCGAACGCGCATCGTCAGGCAAGGTTGGCCGAGAACCGTGCCGCGATCAATCGCCGTCGCGTCAGCTGCTCTCGCGTTCGACCAGTTCGCAGCCGAGATCGACGATCCGGCGTTCGGCGTCGCCGTCCTCGATGCGCGCGAGGAGCAGACGCGCGGTCTCGTTGCCGATCTGCTCGCGCGGCGGACGCAACGTCGTCAACGACGGCAGGCAATGGGCGGCGAAATCGACGTCGCCGAAGCCGACCAGCGCCACGTCGTCGGGAATGCACACACCCCGCTTCTGACATTCGAAAATCGCGCCCAGCGCCAGCACGTCGTTCGAGAATGCGACCGCATCGATCCCGCCCGGCGTCGCGAAAGCCGCCGCGAAGGCCGACGCGCCATCGCCCACGTTCGACGCGCGCGGCAGATCGATCGTCGCGGCGGGGGCCAGTCCGGCGCGGTCGAGTTCGTCGCGCACGCCGGCGCAGCGGGCCGCCGCACGCGTGTCACGATCGAGCATGGCGCCGACGACGGCCACGCGCCGCCGCCCGCGGCCGATCAGATGGCGCGCGACCCTGCGGCCGGCCGCGTTGTGGTCGAAACCGACCGCCATGTCGAACGGCCGTCCGACGATGTCCCACATCTCGACGACGGGCACGCCCGCACGCGCGACGATGGCGGCCGTACGCGGGCCATGCGCGAAACCGGTGAGTACGAGTGCGGCCGGATTCCAGGCGAGCATCGCCTCGATCAGCGTGTCTTCGCGCTGCGGGTCGTAATCGGCACTGGAATCGAGAACCGCGTAGCCGCGCTCGCCGAGACGGGCGGACAGCGCGTCGACGCTGACCGCGAAGAACGCATTGCGGATCGATGGGACGACGACGCCCACAATCCGGCTTTTCGCGGCCGCCAGCCCGCCCGCCATGAGGTTCGGCAAGTAACCGAGCTGATCGATCGCCTCGCGCACGCGCCGGGAAAGCTCGCCGGACACGGAGGCGGGATCGCGCAGCAGCCGGCTCACGGTGATTGCTGAAACGCCCGCAAGCCGGGCCACGTCCGACATCGTCGCCCGACCGGCGCGGCGGCGGGTGCGGGACGGCCTCGAATCACCGGGCGGGCGTGCCATCCAAGGTTCCTAGCACGCCGTCCGGCGCATCAGAAGATGTCCGGATCGGGAATGGCCGGGCCGGCCTCGAGGAAGTCGAAGTCTGCGCCGGTGTGGGCCTGGCTGATATGTCGCTCGACGAGCGCGGCGTAGCTGCGCGCGTAGCGCGGCGGCGGCGCGCGCCACCCGGCACGCCGACGGGCGAGTTCCGCGTCGTCGACGTCGAGATGCAGGCGCCGCGCGGCGACGTCGAGTTCGATCCAGTCGCCGTCGCGCACGAACGCCAGCGGACCGCCGACGTGCGACTCCGGCGCCACGTGCAGGACGCAAGTTCCGTAATGCGTGCCGCTCATTCGGGCGTCGGAGACGCGCACCATGTCGCGCACGCCCTGCGCGAGCAGCTTCTTGGGGATCGGCAACGCGCCCCACTCCGGCATGCCGGGCCCGCCCACCGGTCCGGCGTTCTGCAGCACAAGCACGCTCGACGCATCGACCGGCAGCGCCGGATCGTCGATCCTTGCGGTCAGATCGGCATGGTCGCGGAACACGATGGCGCGGCCGCGGTGGCGCGCGAGCTTCGGATCGGCCGCCGAGGCCTTGATGACCGCCCCGTCCGGCGCAAGATTGCCGCGCAGAACCGCGATCGGCGCACCGGCGGAAACGGGCCGGTCGAGCGGCCGGATGACGTCCTCCTCCCACACTTTCGCACCGGCGATGTTTTCGCCCAGCGTGCGTCCGTTGACCGTCGGGCACGAAAGGTCGAGCCGATCGGCGAGCCGCGAGAGCAACGCCGGCAGTCCGCCGGCAAAGAAGAAATCCTCCATCAGGTTCTCGCCGGCCGGGAAGATGTTCGCGAGAACCGGCGTGCGCCGCCCTTCGGCGTCGAACGCGTCGAGATCGAGCTCGAGGCCCGCGCGCCGCGCGATGGCGACGAGGTGGACGACCGCGTTGGTCGAGCCGCCCAGCGCCATGAGTGCCACGAGCGCATTCGACACCGCCGCACGCGTGACGATTTTCGTCGGGCGCAGATCCTCGAAGATCATACCGACAATCCGCTCACCGGCGTCCTGGCACATCCGCGCGTGGCCCGAATCGCTCGCCGGGATCGACGAAGCGCCGGGCATGGTCAGCCCCATCGCGTCGGCCAGCGCCGTCATCGTCGAGGCCGTGCCCATCGTGTTGCAGGTGCCGATCGTGCGGGTCATCCGGCTTTCAAGCTCGACCCAGTCGTCCGCGGTGATCCCGCCCGCGCGCAGTTCGTCCCAGAATTTGCGCGTATGCGTGCCGGCACCGACCTTCTGCCCGCGCCAGCGGGCGTTCGACATCGGCCCCGCCGGAACGTAGATCGCCGGAACGTCCATCGACAGCGCGCCCATCACGAGACCCGGCGTGGTCTTGTCGCAACCGCCGAGCAGCACGGCTCCGTCGACAGGATGGGAGCGCAGCAGTTCCTCGGTCTCCATCGCCAGCATGTTGCGGTACATCATCGTCGTCGGCTTGACGATGACCTCGCCCAGCGACAAGGCCGGCAGTTCGACCGGGAAGCCGCCCGCCGCCCATACGCCGCGCTTCACCGCTTCGGCGCGCTCGCGCAGATGGATGTGGCAGGGCGACAGCTCGCTCCACGTATTGACGATCGCGACGACCGGCCGACCCATGAAGTCCTGCCGGCGGAAACCCATCTGCTGGGTGCGCTGGCGATGCGCGAAGGCGCGCATGTCGTTTGCCAGATACCAGCGGGCACTGCGCAGCTCGGCCCGCGCCCGGCGCGGCGATTTCGTGTCGGTCATTCCTCCCCGCTTCGCCTTTTAGGCAACGGTCGCAATTGCAAGATTGTTAGCGTTGCCATTTCAGAAAGCTAGCCAAAAATCGCCATTGACATAAGTTTTCCGATATTGGATGTTAGCGATACCAAATGGCGCCGATTGAACGGCGCCACATGTTCGGGGAGGCGCGTCGGTCCGGTGTCCGAGGTCGTTCTCAAGAAAGTCGTCAAGGCTTACGGCTCGACGCCCGTCATTCACGGTGTCGACCTCGAAATCGCGTCGGGCGAGTTCTGCGTGTTCGTCGGCCCGTCGGGCTGCGGAAAATCGACCCTGCTGCGCATGATCGCGGGGCTCGAGGGAATTTCGGACGGCGAGATCGCCATCGGCGGCGTGCGCGTCAACGATCTGCCGCCGCGCGCGCGCGACATCGCGATGGTCTTCCAGGACTACGCGCTCTACCCGCACAAGACCGTGTTCGAGAACATGGCGTTCGGGCTGCGCCTGCGCAAACGACCAGACGACGAAATCCGGCGCGCCGTGACCGACGCGGCGCAGATCCTGCGCATCGACCATCTTCTCGACCGCAAACCCGGCCAGCTGTCGGGCGGCCAGCGCCAGCGCGTGGCGATGGGCCGCGCGATCGTGCGCAATCCCAAGGCGTTCCTTTTCGACGAACCGCTCTCCAATCTCGACGCGCAGCTGCGCTCGGAGATGCGCGTCGAGATCAACAAGCTGCACAAGCGCCTGCGCAACACGGTCATCTACGTCACGCACGACCAGGTCGAGGCGATGACGCTTGCCGACAAGATCGTGGTCCTTTCGGCCGGCCGCATCGTCCAGGTCGGCACCCCCGACGAGATCTACAACCGGCCCGCGGCGAAATTCGTCGCCGGCTTCACCGGGTCGCCGCCGATGAACTTCCTCCCCTGCACGGTCGAGGCCGGCGGCGCGACCATCCTGCTCGACGGCGGCGTTCGCCTGCCCGTGCCCTCGGCCCGGCGCGCCGAATGCGCGCGCGTCGCGGGCCATCGCCTCGATTTCGGCATCCGGCCCGAACACGTCCTTGCCGGCGCCGGCGGCGCGGATGTCGCAGCCGTACGCGCGCAGGTCCAGCTGGTCGAACCGCTCGGTTCCGACACGCTGGGCCTGTTGAAGATCGGAACGGGCGAGTTGACCGGACGCTTCGCGCCCGAAGCGGGCCTCGCGGCCGGCCGCGAAATCGAAGCCGGCCTCGCGATGAACCGCTTCCACCTGTTCGCCCCGGAAACGGGGAACGCCATCCGCGGCCCCGGCTGGTAGGCCGCGACCGCGGGAAACGACAGATAAAAAGGGAGAAACGATCCATGACGAAGCATCGCACTCTGCTCGCCGCTGCACTTGCGGCGCCCTTCGCGCTCGCGGCCCTGCCGGCCGACGCCCAGCAGACGACCTTGCGCATCTTCGTGGGCGGCCAGCAGCGCCCCGACGTGATGCGCAAGATCCTCGACGCCTATCAGGAGCGCAATCCCGGCGTGCGCGTCGAAGTCGAAGTGGGCGGCGCCACGTCCGACCAGCAGCAGCAGTATCTCAACACGGTGCTGACGAGCCGCGACGCCGCGATCGACGTGATGCTCATCGACGTGATCCGCCCCGCGCAGTTCGCCGCCGCCGGCTGGGCCGAGCCGCTCGACGCCTATCTCGGCGCGGAGCGCGACGCGATCATGGCGCGCTACCTGCCCGCCTACCGCGAAGCGAACATCGTCAACGGGAAGGTCATCGCGCTTCCCTATTTCGCCGACGCGCAGTTCCTCTACTACCGCACCGACCTGCTCGAGAAATACAAGATCGCGCCGCCCAAGACGTGGGAGGAGCTTTCCGCCGCCGCACAGACCGTCCTGAAGGGCGAGAACAACCCGAACCTGCGCGGCTTCTCGACCGCCGGCGCGCCCATCGAGGGCACGGTGTGCACGTTCCTCGTCCCGATGTGGGGCGCGGGCGGCCAGTTCCTCAACGCGCAGGGCAAGCCCGACGTCGGCACCGCCGCGGGCAAGAAGGCGCTGCAGCTCTGGACGGATCTCAAGGCATCCGGCGTGACGCCGGCCAATCTTGCCGAGATCGTCACCGACCGCATCCGCGTCGACTTCCAGGCCGGCAACCTGCTGTTCGCCATGCAATGGGGCTACGCCTGGAACCGCTTCCAGAACGACGGCGACAGCACGGTCAAGGGCAAGACCAACGTCGTGCCGCTGCCGGGCTTCGCGGGCAACCAGCCCGCGACCTGCATCGGCGGCTGGCAGATCGCTGTCTCCGCCTTCTCCAAGAACAAGCAGGCGTCGGTCAACCTCCTCAAATTCCTGTCGTCGCCGGAAGTCTCGAAGATGCAGGCGATCCTCGCTTCGCACCTGCCGGTCTTCGCCGACGTCTATCAGGACCCCGAGGTGCTGAAGGTCAATCCGTGGTTCCAGTTCGCGCGCAACGTCGTCGTCACCGGCCGCTCGCGTCCCGTGAGCCCAGACTATCCGGAGGTGAGCGAGATCGTCCGCACGAACATCAACGCGTTCCTCGCCGGCACGCGTACCGCCGACCAGGCGATCGCGGACATGAATTCGCGCCTCGCGCGCGTCTATCGCTGAACCCGACGTCCCCGCGCGCAACGCGCGCGGGGACTGCTTCCCGACCATGACGACGGCGAAGAAATACAAACTCAGCAAGCTGGAGCGCGACGAGCAGCGCCTCGGCTTCCTTCTGCTTGCGCCGGCAGCGCTGCTCCTGCTCGCGGTCGTCGTCTATCCCATCGCCGAGCTGCTGGCGAATTCGCTCTATTCTTTCCGCCTGACGCGGCCGGGCTACCGGTTCATCGGGCTCGAGAATTTCGCCTTCGCCCTGTTCGAGGATGACCGCTTCCTCCACTCGATCCTCAACACCGCGATCCTCATCGCCGTCACGGTCCCCGGCGCGCTCGCCATCGGCCTCGGCCTCGCGCTGCTCGCCAACCAGCCGTTCCGGGTGAAATGGCCGGTCCGTCTCGGCCTGCTGCTGCCGTGGGCCCTGCCGCTCGTCTTCGCCGGCCTCATCTTCCGCTGGTTCTTCGACTACCGGCAGGGCTTCGTGAACTGGCTCATCGAACTCGCCGGCCTGACGCCGCCGCAATGGCTGTCGGACCCGCATCTCGCCTTCGTCGCGCTGTGCACGGCGATCGTGTGGAAGTCGTCGTCCTTCATGGCGCTGATCCTGCTGGCCGGCCTGCAGACGATCCCCAAATCGCTCTACGAGGCGGCCGAGGTCGACGGCGCCAGCCGCTTCCAGCAGTTCGTCGAGATCACGCTGCCGATGCTGAAGCCGGCGATCGTCGTGGCGCTCATCTTCCGGACGATCACCGCGATCCAGACCTTCGACATCCCCTATGCGATGACCAACGGCGGACCGGGGACAGCCACCGAAACGATGGCGATGTACATCCACAAGACGACCATCGATTTCCTCGATCTCGGCTACGGTTCTGCGCTCGCCACGCTGATGTTCCTGATTTCCGTCGCCGCGACGTCGGTCTATCTGCGCCACACCAAGCGCGACACGGGGCGCGGCTAAAATGGGTACAAATCTCGGCCGAAAGAAGACGGTGTGGATCGCGGCGGCCATCGTGGCCGCCAACGGATTTTTCCCCGCGCTGTGGATCCTGTTCACGTCGTTCAAGACGGAAGCGGAGCTGCTGCGCCACCCGATCACGATCCTGCCGCACGACCCCACGTTCGCGAACTACGTGCGCGTCTTCGTCGACCAACCGATCCTGCTTTTCCTTTGGAACAGCCTCGTCGTCGCGGGCCTGTCGACGGCGCTGTGCGTGTTCGTGTCGGCGCTGGCCGCCTACGCGATCGTGCGGCTGCGCATCCCCGGGCGCAATCTCGTACTCTCGGCACTGCTCGCCGTCTCGATGTTCCCGCTCATTTCGCTGATGGTGCCGCTGTTCCAGACCATGCGCACGCTGGGCTGGCTCAATACCTATCCGGCACTCGTCTTCCCCTACGCGGTCCTGTCGATGCCCGTGTGCACGCTCGTCATGGCGAGTTTCTTCCAGGACATCCCGGGCGACCTCGAGAATGCCGCGATGATCGACGGCTGCACGCGGTTGGGCGCGCTGTGGCACGTCGTCGTGCCGCTCGCGGCGCCCGGCGTATTCACGGCCGCGATCCTTGCTTTCGTCAACGCATGGGACGAATTCCTGCTGGCGCTCACGCTGTCGAGCCGCGTTACCAGCCGAACGCTGCCGGTCGGCATCACGCTCTACCAGGGCGAGTTTGCTTTCCCGTGGCCAATCATCTCCGCCGCCCTTATCGTGGCGATCGTTCCGGTCTGCGCGCTCATCGCGATATTCCAGGAGCGCGTCGTTTCCGGCCTGACGGCGGGCGGGGTCAAGGGTTGAGGGGTTGTCCTTGCAGATCGATTTCACGAAATTCGCGCGCGCCGAAACGCTGACCCGCGGCAAGGATGCCGCCGACGCAGTCACGTTCGAAACCGAGATTGGAACGCTCGCCCTTTCGCGGCGCGGCGGCGACTGGCGGCTGACGTTCGGCACGTCCGCGCTGCCCGATTACGCGCTCGTCGATGCGCGCGGCTTCGTGGCGCCGGAAATCCGCGAGACGTCGCCCGGGATCTACCGGCTCGGCGACGAGACCGACTGGCTGGAAATCGCGTCCAAGCCCGTGCGCATCCGTATGGGCCGACGCGGCTGGCTCGACGATCCGCTCGCCTCGATCACGGACGAGCATTTCCGGGGCTGGACCCGGCTTCCCACGTTCGGACGCGGGCCGGAAGGCTGGATCGCGTCTTTCGCGCTCGATTCCGGCGAGCCGGTCTACGGGCTCGGCGAGAAGTTCGGGCCCCTCGACAAGCGCGGGCAGTTCGTCACGAGCCGCATCGAGGATGCGCTGGGCGTCAACACCGAGCTTTCGTACAAGTCGATCCCGTTCGCCTGGGGTCTCAAATCGGCCGGCGGCGCCTGGGGCGCGCTGGTCAATACGCCCGCCCACGTTCACCACGCGGTCGGCTACGGGCAATGGTCGAATCGTTCCTACGCGATCTTGTGCGAGGACGAGCGTTTCGACCTGTTCCTGTTCGCCGGGCACGATCCCGCACATCTCCTCGGCCGCTGCGCCGAGCTTACGGGCCGGCCGGCCCTGCCGCCCTTCTGGTCGCTCGGCGTGTGGCTCAGCCGCGCCTACTACCGGACGGAAGAGGAAATCCTCGCCGCCGCGCGCGAATGCCGCGAGGCCGGATTCGGTGCGGACGTCATCACCTTCGACGGACGCGCGTGGATGGAGGTGCGCACGCGCGCCACGCTCGATTTCGACCCGACGCGCTATCCCGATCCGAAAGCGACGATCGACAAGCTCAAGGCGCTGGACTTCCGGATCTGCTGCTGGGAATACCCGCTCGTCTCGATCCACAATCCCGAATATGCGGCACTCGAAAAGCGCGGCCTGTTCCTGCGCGAGCCCGACGGCAGCCCGCACGTCTATCACTGGGATACGACCCCCGGCACGTCGCCGTTCGGCAACGTCCTGACGCCGCTGCCGCCTTCCGGCATCCTCGACTTCACCAATCCGGAAGCCGTCGAATGGTGGAAGGCACGCCACGACCGGCTCTGGGCGGTCGGTGTCGACACGATGAAGACGGATTTCGGCGAGCAGGTCCTGGACCACGTCGTCGCGCACAACGGCGAGCGCGGCCGGCGCCTGCACAATGTCTATCCGCGTCTCTACAACCAGGCCGTCTACGAAGCGACCGCGGCCGCGAAGGGGGCCGCGAACGCTTGCGTGTGGGGCCGCGACGGCTGGACCGGCGCGCAGCGTTTCCCCGTGCAGTGGGGCGGCGACCCGCAGACGGACTGGGAAGGGCTCGCCGGCTCGATCCGGGGTGGGCTTTCGTGGGGCATGTCGGGCGTCCCGTACTATTCCACCGACGTCGGCGGGTTCTACGGCTCCCGGCAGCCGGACCCCGAGCTTTATCTGCGCTGGGTCGGCGCCAGCGTCTTCTCTTCGCACTACCGTTTCCACGGCATCGGCGTGCGCGAGCCGTGGGCGCTGGGCGAGGACGTCGCGCGCCATGCCCGCGCCTGGATCGGCCTTCGCTATCGCCTGCTTCCCTATCTCTGGGGCTGCGTCGAGATGGCCGTGCGCACGGGCCTGCCCGTGATGCGCGCGATGGCGCTGGCGTTCCCGCGCGACCGCGCGGCGCGCGCCTTCGAAGAACAGTTCATGTGCGGTCC
This sequence comes from Tagaea sp., assembly GCA_041905745.1. Classification (GTDB taxonomy): domain Bacteria; phylum Pseudomonadota; class Alphaproteobacteria; order CACIAM-22H2; family CACIAM-22H2; genus Tagaea. The sequence goes on from JAYRKO010000005.1 coordinate 16,003, forward strand.
GTCGCTGCTGGTTGCGCCGATCCTCAAGCCCGGCAATGCAGTCGACGTCTGGCTGCCGGCCGGCGACTGGTACGATTTCTGGACCGGCGAGCCGATCTCCGGCGGCCGGCAGATGCGCGTCGAAAACGTGCCGCTCGACCGGCTGCCCGTCTATGTGCGCGCAGGCCACATCGTGGCGCTGGGCGCACAGGTCGGGCACACCGGCCAGATCGACCGCCGCGCGCCGTTCGAGGAAATCGTCGCCTACGGCCTCCCGGACTGCGAGCCGGTCGCGGCGGACGGTCTCCTGACGCTCGAAGCCGAGGGCGCCGCGATGGCACTGGCGGGCGCCGGGTCGGCGCGCGTGCGCGCTTACGGCTGTCGCGCGCGCCGCGAGACGGGGCGGATCGTTTTCGAGCGATAAATTCGCATCACGCTACGATTGTAGCGAACCGCACTTCACCCTGTTGCGCCGCCACCGGATGTGGTTAGTGGCGCCATGTCCGCACCGCCGCAATCCCTCGCGATCGGCCTTGCCGCAGCGCTCGCTGCGTCGGCGATCGGCGCAAGCTGGCAGGTCGCCACGCGCTTCGGCGTGACGGCGACGCTTTCTCCGTTCGATCTCGCCGTCCTGCGTTACGGCGTTCCCGCGCTCGTGCTGTCGCCGCTGCTTTTCCGGCGCGGCCTGTGGCCGACGGCGGCACCCGGCTGGCTTGCGGCCCCCATCATCCTCGGCGCCGGCCTGCCTTTCGGCCTCGTCGCGATGGCGGGCGCCAAGTTCGCACCGGTGGCGCACATGGGATCGCTGCTGCCCGGCACGATGCCGATCTTCACCGCACTGCTGGCCGCAATCTTCCTCGGCGAACGCGCGACGGTGCGTCGGCTCGTCGGCTTCGCCGCCATCGTCGCGGGCGTGGCCGCGATCACCGGCGCATCGCTCGCCGATATCGGCACCGCGACGTGGCGCGGCGACGTACTGTTCCTGACGGCAAGCGCGATCTGGTCGGTCTATACGGTCGCGTTCCGACGCAGCGGTCTCGACCCGTGGCACTCGATCGCGCTGATCTCGCTCGCCTCGGCGCTCGCCGCAATCCCGCTGCGGCTGTGGATCGTGGGATCGGAAATGCCCGACGTGGCGCCCGGCCCCGCACTCGTCCAGTTCGCCGCGCAAGGGCTGCTCGCCGGCCTCGGCGGCACGTGGACGTTCACGCTTGCCATCCGCCATCTTGGTGCCGGACGCGCGGCGCTCTCGGGTGCGCTCGTACCGGTCCTCGCGACGCTGGGCGGCGCGGCCGCACTGGGCGAATTCCCCTCGACGGTCGTCCTCGCCGGCGTCGGCCTTACGATCGCGGGAACGATCGCCGCGGCGTGGCCCTCACGCGGCTAGGCCGCGCGGGCGGTAGAGCGCCACGGCATTTTCGTAGAACGCCTTGCGGGCGAGTTCCGGCCCCAGAACGCCCGCAACAAGAGCCATGTCCGCGGCCTCGAAGGGCCGGCGCGCGCGCGTCGAAGGAAGGTCCGTCCCGAACATCAGCGCGGCCGGATTGACGGCGGCAATGCGCTCCATCGCTTCTTCGGGATCGAGCAGCACCCGTCCGAAGCCGGTCGCCTTCACCTTCGCACCGGCCCGCGCGAGTTCGACGAGCCGTGCAAGCCCGCCCTCGCTGATCCCCAGATGGTCGACGACGAGTTGCGGCAGGGTCCCCAGAACGTCGATCTCCGCCGGCCGCAGACGCGCGAGATCGGCATAGAGCTCGACGTGCCAGCCGCACAGGCGATGGATGCGGCGCGCGAAGCTGCCGATCGCCGAGAACGATTCCGAGCCGCCGCGATAGACGTTGAAACGCACGGCGCGCACGCCCGCCTTGTCCAGCGCCACGATCTCGTGATCGAGGGTGCTGGCCGGCAGTTGCGTGACCCCGGCATAGTTCGGTCCGAGTGCCGCAAGCGCGTCGAGCAGATAGTCCTGGTCGAAGGCCTGGAACGAACCCGACACGATCGCCCCGCCGACCACACCCAGCGGTTCGGCCGCCGCGCGATAGTCGGCCGTACGGTACGGCTCGGGCAGATAGCCTTCGTTGGCGACGAGCGGAAACCGCGGATCGACGATGTGCAGATGCGCGTCGAAAACCGGACCGTAGGCCGGCGTCATCGCGCGCCGCCGTCCACGCGCGAGAAGGCCAGCAGGATGCGGCCGGACAGCTTGCCGCCGGGCGGCAGTTCGACGACGCCGGTATCGGTCCGCCCCTTGGCCAGCAGGTTCATGCCGTCATTGCAGTTGCTGACCGGCTCGACGCAGAAATACGTGCGTCCCGGCGGGACGAAGACGACCAGATGCCCGAAGACCGGATCGGCCGTCATGTCGAGACGCACGCCGCTTTCCGGCCATTCGATGGCCGCCGAGCCGTCCCATCCGGCAAAGCAGTTGTCGACCGAGATCGGCGCCACAAGGCGGCCGTCTTCGAAGTTCCACGCCGGCGGCACCGGATCGAGCGCCACGGGCATCATCGCCTCGTCGTTGCGCCAGACCGACCCTGTCTTCGTCGTGAGACGCGTCCCCGCCCCGCGCGGGAAGAACGGGTGGATGCCCATGCCAGCGGGCATCGGCGAAGCGCCGGCATTCTCGATCTCGATTTCGATCTCGAGCCCGTCGGGCGACAGCGCGAAACGCTGCCGGGCGCGGTAGGCGAAAGGCCATTCGACGGCAAGCGCGCCGTCGGCGCTGTGTTCGAGCGCCAGCGTCGCCGACATCGCATCGGCACTCTCGACGGTCCAGGCGCGCTGCCACGCATTTCCGTGGATCGAATGCGGATGCCCGCCGAAATTGGGTGCGAGCCGGTGGCGCCGGCCGCCGTAAGTCAGCGTGCATTCCCGCATCCTGTTGGAATAGGGAACGAGCGGATAGCTCGCCGCCAGACGAACGTCCCGCGCGGCGAGTGCCGCTTCGGGCATGCGCCGCAGAAGTTCGATTCCCCCGTTCCAGTCGGCGGTCAGCCCTGCGATGGCGCCGCCGATTTCGGGCACGAGATCGAGCGCGAACGGGCCGGATTTGAGCGTGAGCAGCGAGGGCAGGACGGACGAGACGGGCAACGGCAGGCTTCCGGAACGCTCAAGGGACTCGGGGCGACGACGCGCGGTTCGACGCAAAAATACCCGAAATCGGCCCGGTCGCGCAT